>JANNKN010000446.1:0-8227 GCA_031396315.1 Deltaproteobacteria bacterium | reverse complement strand
GCGAGCGAGGCGCGCAGAAATTGCTCGGCGCAACGTCCGCGCAGCGCGGTGGGCCGGGGGCTGCTGCGCGGAATGGCTCACTCGGCCCTTGGCCCGATCGACGAGGTTGCGGCTTGGCCACGGTGCGTCGAACTCCGCGCGACTATTCTCGCGGGGCCTCGCTCCGCTTTATTTCCGCTCCGCAGCCCCCGGCCCGCCGCGCTGCGCTCGTCGAGGTCGGATGGCCGGGTCATGGTTATTGGGGAGGCTGACGCCGTCGCGGCGTTGAGCCGCTCCGGCGTCACTGCGCGCAGTGGCGGTCGTTCGCGCACCGGAGAGTTCGAGGTTTCTCGATGCTGAGCCTCGTCGAGTTGCGGCGTGTCGCTGCGCTTCTCGATCGGACGCGGCGCGGGGCGCGCGTTGATAAGATTGTGCAGAGCGAGGAGGGGTCGCTCGCGCTGCTGCTCTCGGGGTCGGATGCGTTGCCGCCGCAGGATCGGCTCGTGCTGCAGCTCTGCGCGAAGTCCGGGGTGGCACGCATCTCCGCGCTAGGAGCGATGCCGCCCGCACCGGCGACGCCGCTGCAGCTCGCGCAGTGGCTGCGCGCGCATCTCGACGGCGGGCGCCTGCGGAGCGCGCAGCTCGAAGGTGCGGACCGGCAAGTGCGCCTGCGCTTCGACACGCGCGAGACGAAGCTGTCGCTGCTGTTCTCGATCCTCGGACCGCGCAGCAACGTGTATGCGCTCGACGCCGACGATCGCGTTCTGGCGAGTGCGCGGCCGCTACAGGAGACGCGGCGCGACCTCGCCTCGGGGCAGCCGTGGCGATCGCCCGAGGGCGGTCCGCCCGGTGATGGCATCGACCGCTTCGCGGCGATCGCAGACGACGCGCTGCTCGCGGAGATCGAGAAGCATTATGCCGAGCGCGAGGATCGCGCGGACGAGGCGTCGCTCGCGCGGCGCATCGCGCAATCGCTGCGCAAGCAGCGCGCCGCGATCGAGCGCAAGCTGCGACTCGCGGCCGAGGACGCGGCGAAGGGCGCCGAGGGCGCGAAGTGGAAGCGCTTCGGCGAGCTGATCGCTGCGCACCTCTCGACGCTGAAGCCGAGCGACCGCGTGCTCCGTGCGCCCGACTTCGAGACGGCGGACCCCGTCGAGGTGCCGCTCGACGCGAAGCTCTCGCCCGCGGAGAACAAGGACGAGTACTTCCGGCGCGCGAGGAAGGCCGAGCGCACCGCGCTCAAGGCCGCGCAGGAGGTGGCGGAGGCCGAGGATCGGCTCGCGCAGCTCGCTGCGCTCGAAGCGCGCGTCGCGGCGGCGGGCGAGGATGCGGACTCGCTCGCGCGTCTCGTGCAGGAGCCCGAGCTCGCGCGCTTGGTCGAGCGCTTCGCGTCGCGGGCGGCAGTGGCGAGCAAGAGCCCCGAGAAGAAGGCGCGCGAGTGGCGGCTCGGGAAGACGGTGCTGCCGACGCGCCTGACACCCAAGGTCTACCAGACGAGCGACGGCCTCGAGGTGTGGGTCGGCAAGAACGACGAAGGCAACGACATGTTGACCACGCGGCTCGCGCGAGGCACCGACCTCTTCTTCCACCTCGAAGGCAATCCGGGCAGCCACGTGATCCTGCGGACCGAGGGCAAGGGCGAGGACGCGCCGGCAGAGTCGGTGCTCGACGCGGCGGAGCTCGCGGTGCACTTCTCGAAGGCGAAGAGTGCGACGCGCGCCTCGGTGCACGTCGCGCCCATCAAGCACGTGAGCAAACCGAGCGGCGCGAAGCCGGGGCTGGTCTACGTCTCGCGCGGGAAGACGATTCAGCTGCGCCGCGAGCCGGAGCGGTTGGCGCGGGTGTTAGGGGCGCGCGTCGAGGACTAGTCGGCCACGATCGTCGCGCGCGCCGGGCTCACGGCGCCGACTTTTCTCGCAGGTATTGCTCCGCCTCGCGCAGTCCCAGCTTCACGAGCTGCGCGGGCACGGCCACGGCCTCCGCATCGACGGCGATACCCACGCCCACGAGCACGCCGTCTTCGATCGCCTGCGGCAGGCAACGCTCCAGCACTTCGCTGAGCGCGATGCGCTTTACGACGAGCTCCGGCCAGTGACGGCGCTGCATGCGCCGCGCGACGTCGCCGTCCGACCAGAGCGGGAGGCACCTGTGGCCGTGGCCGTGAACGGCGCAGATGTCGCCGCCGCAGGAGAGGCCCCACGCGAAGCCCGTGCGAGCGACGTCGAGCATGAACTGCGCGATGACCGCGCGTGCGTCGTGCTGTTTCATGAGAAATCCCGGGCGGGACCGCGGGATGAGGGCGCAGAGCGTGCGCGGCGGTGCCGCGCGCGTCAACGCGAACGGGGGTTCACGCACGCGCCTGGCGCACCCGCTCGAGCCGTGCCCGAGCTGTCTCTCGAGCTAGGCGTCTGCTGTCACGGGCACGGAGTCGTCTCGTTGCACGAGTTGCCGCCCACGCGAGTTGCACGCACACTTCCTACGGAGTGCCGGTTTCGGCGCTGCTCGCGAGCCGCGATGCCTTCGCTACGCGGCGCTCGCGCGCTCGGCGTGCTCGAGCGTCTGCCGGATCACCGCGAGGCCCTGCTCGATCATCGCGGCGATGCCCGGTGCCACCTCGTTGGGCAGCAGGTCCGCGATCCAGACGAAGCGACAGCCGTCCGCGCCGTCGCCGAACACCTGCGCCGACGCGTTGTGGTGCGTCATCGCGCCGCCGACGGCCGACCACGCGACGCGCCGCCGCTCGTCGTCGACGTCGAGGATCAGCTCCTTCACGGTCATGCCATTGCCGAAGGTGACGATGCGCGCACCCGGCTCGAGGCGCGTGTCGATCACGAACCCCGGCACGAGCCGCGTGTGCAGCGCGCCGACGTCGCGCAGCGCCGCCCACGCGGTCTCCGCCCGCGCCGCAATCCGAACTTCGCGATGGATCGATGCCATGGGGTGCTCCTGTTTCGCGGGAACCTAAGCGCTGCGCGTTCCGGGCACTTGGTGAAAATTGCGGCGGAGAGCGGCGGACGCGGCACTTCAGGAGCGGCTCCGACTCTCCGATTCGAGCCAGCGTGAAGCCGCCCACCACCGTCCATGACCTGAAGGCCCTCGTTCAGTCGTTCCACCCCGTGATCGCCTTCGACACGGCGGAGGAGGAGCGCGTCGACAAGCTCGCGGACACGGTGGCGGCCGAGCTGCAGCTTCCAGTCTTCGTGTGGACGCTGACGAGCGGGCTGTATCGCAAGCCGGGCGCCAACGGGACGATCAACACGACGATCCCCGCCGAGCTGTTCGGGCACATGCAGACGCTCTCGCTCGAAGCGCTGTTCGTGCTGAAGGACATCGCGAAGCACCTCTCCGATCCCGCCGTGTGCCGCGCGTTTCGCGAGGCGGCGCAGCAGTTCTCAGGATCGCGTTCCTCGATGTGGATCGTGGGCACGCCGCTCGAGTTTCCACCCGACGTGAAGCACCACGTGGTGCACTTCCCGGTCGAGCTGCCGGGCAAGAAGGAGCTCGCGGAAATTGTTACGGCCGTGGTGCGTGGGTTGCGCGAGCGCATGGGCGCGCGCATCGAGCTCGCGAAGCCCGATCTCGAGCGGCTGCTCGACGCGCTCTCGGGGCTCACGACGCATCAGGCACGCCAAGCGATCGCGGCAGTCATCATGGAGGACGGCCGACTCGATGCCGGCGACATCAAGACCCTCGTCGACAAGAAGGCGAAGCTGCTCGGCCAAGACGGCCTGCTCGAGTACTACCCGGCCGAGGACAACAGCTACGAGCTCGGTGGCTTCGCGCGCCTCCAGAAGTGGCTCGCGCGCGCGCGCATCGGGTTCACCGCGGAAGCAGCAGAGCTCGGGCTGCCGGCGCCGCGCGGCATCCTGATTGCGGGCGTTCAAGGCTGCGGCAAGTCGCTCGCGGCGAAGGCAATCGCCCGCGCCTGGACGCTGCCGCTGCTGAAGCTCGATGCCGGCCGCCTCTACGACAAGTACATCGGCGAGAGCGAGAAGAATCTCCGCCGCGCGATCCAGCTCGCCGAGGCGATGTCGCCCTGCGTGTTGTGGATCGACGAGCTCGAGAAGAGCTTCGCCGCGTTCGGCTCCGACATGGACGGCGGCGTCAGCCAGCGCATCTTCGCGACGCTGCTGACCTGGCTCCAGGAGAAGAAGAAGCCGGTGTTCGTGGTGGCGACTGCGAACGACGTCTTCAAGCTCCCGCCCGAGCTGATGCGCAAGGGTCGCTTCGACGAGCTGTTCTTCGTCGACCTGCCGCAGCCCGCCGAGCGCCAGCAGATCTTCGAGATCCACCTGCGCCGCAAGAAGCAGGATCCCGCGCGCCTCGATCTCGCAGCCGTCGTCGCTGCGAGCGAAGGCCTGAGCGGCGCCGAGATCGAGCAAGCGGTGATCTCGTCGCTGCTGCGCGCGCTGTACGAGAAGCGCGCGCTCGACACCGCGCTGCTCATCGAGGAGCTCGCGAGCACGGTGCCGCTCTCGCGCACGCGCGCCGAGGATCTCGCGCGGTTGCGCGAGCTCGCGAAGGGGCGCTTCGTACCGGTGGCGTGAGGCGCGTGCCTCAGCGCGTGCGCGCGATCCACGCCGCGAGCGGTGGCCACAGCTTCAGCGCGCGCAGCTCGCCTTCGCGCGCCCAGCGCAGCTCCGCGATCTCGATGCCGTCGCAGCGCACGATCGGCTCGCGCTCGCAGCGCAGCTCGAAGAACCAGACGTGGTCATGGATGTGGTTGTGGTCGAGATGCAGCTCGCCGAGCGGCGTCAACGCATCGGGCGCTACGGCGAGATTCGTTTCTTCGTGCAGCTCGCGCGCTGCGGCCGCGCGCGGCTCTTCGCCACGATCGACGCGGCCGCCCGGGATTCCCCACCAGCTCTGATAAGTCGAGCGCACGAGCAGGACGCGGTCCTCGTGGCGCACGAACACACCGGCGCCGCGCACGTGCGGATGGAAGGTGCGGTTGTAGAGCGCGATCGCGCGCGCGCCGCTGCGCATGACGAAGCGCGCAACGGGAGCCGGGAGAAAGCGAAGGAGCGTCATCATTCGGGATCGCCGGGGCAAGCGGTCGCGGCTTCGCCCTGAGAAGTCCTGACGCGCGCGCGGATCCCGGAGCCGCACACGAGCTGCGCGACGCCTGGCTTCCCGAGCACGACCAACGCCGTGCTCCACGCTTCGGCAGTCGCGCCGTCCGGCGCATGCACGACGGTGTCACTCTCCCGCCGAATCGGGCTCCCGCTGCGCGGGTCGACGATGTGGCTGAAGCGTTCGCCTCCGATCTCGATCGCCTGCCCGAAGCTCGACGACAGCGACACGTCGGCGTCCGCGAGCTCGAGGATCTCGCCATCCATCGTCGCGACGCGCCAGGTCGGCGCGTCGATCGGTGCGCCTCGGGCGCGCAGGCTGCTCCCGCCGAAGTTCAGCAGCGAGCGTGCGAAGCCTTCCTTCCGCAACGCCTCTCCGAGCCGGTCGAGGGCCCAGCCCTTCGCGAGCCCCCCGAGGTCGGCGGACATCCCCGCTTCGAGCGCGAGAGTCCCGCGCATTTCGTCGATGCGAATCCGATTCGCACCGACGCGGGCACGCGCGCCTGCGATCTCGTCATCGCTCGGTAGCGCTCGTCTCTTCTCCGCATCCCGCCAAAGCTGGAGCAGCGGCCCCACCGTCACGTCGAATGCGCCGCTCGTTTCGCGCGCGAAACGCTTTGCGTCGAGCAAGATGCGCACGAGCTCGGGCGACGCCTGCTGCGGCCCTTGCCCGGCGCTCGCATTCAGCCGCGCGAGCTCGCCGTCCGCACGCCAGGTCGTGAAGATGCCCTCCAGCCGCGCGGTCTCGGCGAAGCAGCGCTCGATCGCCGCATGTGCTTTCTGGGGATCGCTCGCCACGAGCGTGATCTCGAGGATCGTGCCCATCGCCGGCCGGCCCTCGCTGACGTGGACGAGCGTCTTCGGCGTCGCGCAGCCGGGCGCGAGCGCCGCAGCGCACAGCGCCGCCGCCGCCAGCGCTACTCGAGCTGCGCGTCGCCGCTGTAGTTGCGCGACGAGCCGCGGAACACTGCCCATAATGACAGCCCGATCAGCGCCGCGAGGCTGGTCTGGAGCGCGAGGAAGCCGGCGATCTTCACCCACGCGAACGCGGGGCCGACGAAGCGCACGAGCCAGCCGCCGCCTTCGTCGAGCGCCGCGCTCAGGAACGGGAACGCGATCATGCCGACTTTTGTGCGCACGCTCACCGGCACGAACAGCACCAGGTGCGTGAGCACGAGCAGCAGCATGCCCATCGCGAACAAGTGGTAGTGCGCGATCTCGAGCATGCCCTGATAGCTGCGCGGCGGGCGGTATTCCGCCTCGCTGCCGAGGTAGTAGGAGACGACCGAGTCCGGCGTGAGGCTCATTTTGTCGAAGTAGAGCAGCCCGTTCGTCAGCCAGAGCGCGATGACGTAGAGCGCATAACAGGCGATGACCGTCTGCAGGAGCCGATTGCGGTTCCACTCGCCGGTGATCACGAAGCGCAATCAGCCGCCTTCCGCGTGGGCGACGCTCGCGGCGGCGGGCTTTGCTACGAGCACGGTGTAGAGCGCGAGCGCGCGGCGCACGCTGTTCGTGACGGCGCGCGTCGAGAGTGTTGCGCCGGCGATGCCGTGCACTGTGCCGCCGACTCTCAGGCTGGGCGCGAGCTCGCGCTGCTCGAACTGCTTCAGCCAGCGCGCGGGGGGCAGATAATCGTGCGGCTCGTGGAACGCGAGCATGCGCGCCTGCACGACGCGTCCCTCCGGCGAGATCACCACGAGCAGCGCCTCGGGCAGCGTTCGCACTTGATGCACATCGATGAACGCGTAGCCGACTACGCGGTCATCGCGCCAGGCCGTGTGCAGGGTGGCAACGCGGCTCTCGAGCTTCGCCTGCGCACGCTGCTCGACCGCGCGCGCCTGCGCGTCGTCGAGCAGCACCGCACGCTTCTCGACGCGTGCGCCAGGGAAGGCCGCCGCGATCGCCTCGCTCGCGCTCGCGAACACCTCGCCGCGCGCGCTGCTCGCAAAGAGCAGCGCGGCGGCGAGCAGGAGCGCAGCGTCAGTACGCAAAACCCAAGCCGAGCGCGATCTCGTCGGGGCGCTTGCCCGAACGCGCGTTCTGGTTCCGGTATTCCGCCTTGAGCACGACATTGGGGTGCGGGTAGTAGCTCAAGCCGGTGGAGAGCACGGAGTAGGCGAGGTTGCGGTCTTCGACGAAGCCGGCCGCGACGTCGTGCTGCGTGTCGATGTACTCGAAGCGAGCAAACGGCTCGAGCGCGCGCTCGTTGTCCTCGCCGAACATCAGCGGCCACACGTCGTAGGCGAGCTCGACGTAGCCGCCGAGCATCGAGTTCGCGATGCCCGCGTTCGCCGCCTTGCCGAGCGCGGTCGAGAGCGTGCCGGCGTTCGAGACGTCGGAGTACGCGAACAGCGCACGGCTCTGGAAAGGCCCGTTGCGGTACTGGGCGTGGCCTTCGAGGACCAAGAGGCGCGTGTCGGGCAGGCCTTGGTTCTGGTCCGCCTTCCCCGCGTAGAGCGAGCCGCCGAGCAGCAGGCCCGGCACGACCTCGGGCGTGAAATCGAGCCGCCCGACGAACGCGAAGTTCTCAGCGATCGATTCGCCGCCCGACTGGCGCCCGCCGCGAATGCCCGAGGAGCTGAAGCCCTCGGCGTTCATTCCGGTCATCACGTAGGCGCGGTACTCCAGCTGCTCGCCGAAGTTTCCGAACGCGCCGATGCCGTTCTCGCGCCAGGTCGCGGGCAGGATCACGCGCTCGGTGAGCGGGCGGAACACGCCGTAGAAATACGGCGGCTCGTGCACTTCGTTGATGAAGCCCATCGGCGTCAGCAGTAGGCCGGCGCGGAAGTTCAGCTCGGGCTTCCAGAGGAAGTCGAGGCTCGCGAATTCGAGCGCCACTTCGCCCGGGGCATCATCCGCGCCCTCGACGAAGGCGTGCTCGAGCTCGATCTCCGAGTTGAACTGGATGTGCTCGCTGAACTTGTATCCGAGGTAGGTCACGAGGCGAAGTGCATCGGTCTGCGCGAGCGAGTTGCTGTCTGCGATCGGGTTCACGTAGTTGATCTCGCCGTAGCCACCGATCGATAGACCGCGCGCGACACCGAACACCTTCGAGGCGGCCGGCGCATAGCCGCGTGCGCCTTCGAGGGGTTTCTCTTCGGGCACAGCGGACTCGGTCCGGATCTGGGCGTAGTAGCCGATCGTGGCGTTATGACCGAGGGCGATCTCGCCGA
>JANNKN010000437.1:0-5948 GCA_031396315.1 Deltaproteobacteria bacterium | reverse complement strand
GGCCCTTGCCGCCCCGCTCTGGCTCTCCTCGGCGCCGGACACCGAGGGTGACGTGATCGGCCTCATCTACCTCGACAGCTTCCTGGAGTCGGCGGCCTTCGACGAGGAGGACCTTCAGGTCGTGACCGCCCGCTGCGAGATCCGCGCGCACGAGGCTGAGCGCGCCGTCTCCGTGCTCGCGCACGAACCCGGGCGGCGGCGTGTCGGCGTGCATCACGCCTCGGCGTTCCGTGCGCGCACGAGCAGCACCAGCGCGAGCGCGCCGAACGTCACGTTCGGCAGCCAGAGCGCAGCGGCCACCGGCATGAGCGCTTGCTTCGCGACGTACTCGGCGGCCGACAGCGCGATGTAATAAGCGATCGCGATCGCGGCGCACACCAGCGCTCCCCGCGAGCGACCGCTGCGTGCCTGCCCGAGCGCGAGCGGAACGCCGAGGCCCGCGAACACGAGCGGCGCGAGCGGCAGCGCGCGGCGCCGATGCAGTTGGATTTCGTAGTCGGCGCGCGTCGGCTCCTTCCCGTCCGCCGGCGGCGCAGCTCCCGTGTCGAGGCGCGCGATTGCGCCGCGCAGGTCGGCAGCGGTCATCTCGCGGGGTCGAGACTTTTTGGCGAGCAGCTTCACCGCGCTCACGTCGAACGAATAGTCGAGGCCGCGGAATACGACCCGCTGGCTGCGATCCTCGCCGCGCTGCGCGTTTTCGAGCTGAATCTCGCCATCGCGCAGTCGCAGGTGCGCCGTGCGCGTCGCGGCGTCGAGGCCGAACTCTCCCTCGCGAGCCGTCACCACGAACGGGCGCGCGGGATCGGTGCGGTCCGAGACGAACACGCCGCGCAGCAGGCCACGTTCGTCGCGCGCGTCCACCAGCACCAGCCGCTCGCCCGCGCGATCGAGCGCCGAGAGCACGCCCGGCTGAATCAGGCCGCCGCGCGATGCGATCTGCACGGCGACTTCGACCAGCTTCCGCCGCGCTGCGGGCTCTTCGTGCGCGAGCAGCTGGCTCGTCGCCCAGCACGCGGCGAAAGCGAGCGCGAACACCGGCGCGCCGAGCTGGCTGAGCGAGACGCCGAGCGCCCGCGCCGCGCGCACCTCGCTGTTCGCGGCGAGCTGCCCGAACGCGACGAGTACGCCGAACAGCAGCGCGATCGGCAGCACGTAGCCGGCGAGGAAGAGCGCGACGGCGCCGAAGAGCGCGAGCGCGTCTCCGAGCCGCACACCGAGGCCGAGTAGATCTTCGAGCTGGCGCAGCAGGTTCTGCCCGACGAACAGCCCGCCAAACGCGAGCCCGCCGATGCCGGCATACGCGCACACGTCGCGCAGCACGAGGCGCCACAGCCGGATCGGGATGCGCATTCGCACATCCTAAGCAGTTCGCGCGCGGCGGGCAGCGCGGGGCCCGCGGAATTGGTTGCCCCGGCTAGGGGGCGCCCGTAAAGTGCCTGGCTTGCCGGAGGCGGCGGCGCGCGCTCCGCCGTCGCGGCCTCCCCAATAACTCGAGCAGCTGCGAGGCGAAGCGTGATTCGCTCCATGACCGGCTTCGGCCGCGCCGCCTTCGAAGCCGCCGGCGCCAGCTTTGCGATCGAGCTGCGCTGCGTGAACCAGCGCAACCTCGATCTATCGGTGCGCCTTCCGCGCAGCTTCAATGCGCTCGAGCCAGAGCTGCGAAAGGCACTCAGCCAGCGCTTCGCGCGCGGCAAGGTCGAGCTCGGCGTCGCGCTAGCAGTGGGTACCGCCCCGCGCGCGGAGCTCGAGGTCGATCGCGTGCTCGTCGCTCGTTACCTCGCGCTCTCGCGCGAACTCTCGCGCGAGTCGGGCGTGGTCGATCGCGTGTCGGTCGCCGAGTTGCTCGCGATGCCCGGCGTGATCCACACGGTGGAGGCGAGTGCGCGCGAGGAAGACGCGGCTGCGCCGCTGCTCGAAGCGGCCGGGCGCGCCGCCGACGCCGCGCTCGCGATGCGCGAGGCGGAAGGCGCGGCGCTCGAACGTGAGCTGCGTGTGCGACTCGCCAGCGTGAGCGCGATCGTCGCGGAGCTCGGCGGCCGCGCGGGTGAAGTGCAGCGCGCCGTGCGCGAGCGATTGCGCGTGCGCGCCGAGCAGCTGCGCGCCGAAACGGGTCTGCTCGACGAGGCGCGGCTCTATCACGAGGTCGCGCTCGCAGCGGAGCGGCTCGACGTGGCGGAGGAGCTCGCGCGACTCGCGAGCCACGTCGAGCAGTTCATTGCTGCATTCGCGAGTGACGAGCCCGTCGGTAGGCGTCTCGATTTTCTCACGCAAGAACTCGCGCGCGAGGCGAACACACTCGGCGCGAAGGCCGGCGATGCGCCGCTCGCCCATCGCGTCGTCGATCTGAAGACCGAGATCGACCGCATTCGCGAACAAGTGCAGAACATCGAGTAGCGCGGGATGGGTGCCAGCCGCACGGCGACACGAGGCGAGCGAGCGACGTGACTGACGGCAAAGAGCCGAAGCTTCTGAACGTCGGCTACGGCAACGTGGTGACGCGCTCTCGCGTCGTCGCCGTGGTTTCGTCGCAGTCGTCCGCGAGCCGCCGGCTGCGCGCCGACGCCGAGAAGCGCGGCTTGTTGGTGGACGCGACGCAGGGTCGCCGCACGCGTTCGATCCTGGTGATGGACACGGGCCACGTGGTGGAATCGGCGGTGAATCCCGAGACCGTCTCGACGCGCATCGAACGCGGCGAGGACGACCTGACGTGAGCCCGCAGCGCACGGGCATTCCGTTCGTCGTGTCCGCGCCTTCTGGCACGGGCAAGACCACGATTTGCCGCAGAGTCATCGCGCGCGATTCCGGCATCGTGCTGTCGATCTCGCACACGACGCGCCCGATGCGCCCGGGCGAGGAGAGCGGCCGCGACTACTTCTTCGTGACGCGCGAGGATTTCAGCCGGCTCGTCGCGGACGGCGCATTCGTCGAGCACGCGGAGTACGCCGGCAACCTCTACGGCACGAGCTGGGTTTCGCTCGACGCGCCGCTCGCCGCGGGGCAGGACTTGCTGCTCGAGGTCGACGTGCAGGGCGCGCTTCAGCTGCGCGCACGCAAGCCGCGGCGCGAGGCGCGCTTCGTGTTCCTGCTGCCGCCATCGCGCGACGAGCTGGTGCGCCGCCTCACCGGTCGCGGCACGGATGCGCCGGGGGCGATCGCGCGGCGCCTCGCCGCAGTCGACGCCGAGCTGCGCGCCGTGCACGCGTTCGACTACGCAATCGTGAACGACGACGTCGAGGGCGCGACCGAAGCGCTCCTCGCAATCATCGCCGCCGAGCGCACAGGCGACACCGCCGCAGTCCGCGCTCGCTGGGACCGAGCCACCGTCGTCTCGAGCCTCAAAGCCGTCCTGCCAATCCCCACGAGCTGACGCGCCAAGCACCAAGCTCGAATCCGACTACTCCAGCGCCGCGAACACTCCCGAACGCACGAGCGAGCTCCCCAGCGCGCAACGACGGGATCGCGGCTCGAAGCCGCGATCCCGTCGCCCTCTCCAATAGCTCGTGGTCACCTCCAACGCCGAGCAGCGGCTTGCGGCGGGCGGGGGGCTGCGGGGCGGAAATAAAGCGGAGCGAGGCCCCGCGAGAATGTCCGCTCGAAGCGCCGCGCATCGCGGCCCAGCGGCAACTACGCCGACCGAGCCCAGGGCCGAGTGAGCCATTCCGCTCCGCAGCCCCCCGCCCGCCGCAAGCCGCGGCGCCCGCGCCACCTCCCAACCTCCCCGCGTAGAGCCGAAGAAGAACCGTCCATCCGCCCCACCCATCCCGCTACGTTGGGATCGCTGAGGAGGTCGTCCACGAGCCGTGCTGCGTTTTAATGACATTGCGGACCGCGTCCTCGAGTACGCGCCAGACAGCGATCTCGAGCTGCTGCAGCGCGCCTACGTGTTCACGGCCAAGGTGCACAAGGATCAGAAGCGCCACTCGGGCGAGCCGTATCTGATCCACCCGCTCGAGATCGCCGGCATCCTCGTCGACATGCGGCTCGACGCGGTGACGATCGCCGCGGGCCTCCTGCACGACACGATCGAGGACACACTCGCGACCGTCGAGGAGCTCGAACAGCTGTTCGGCGCGGAGGTGGCATTCCTCGTCGAGGGTCTCACCAAGATCGCCAAAGTCGAGTTCACCTCGGCGCGCGAACGGCAAGCCGAGAATTTTCGCAAGATGCTGGTCGCGATGTCGAAGGACATCCGCATCCTGTTGATCAAGCTGGTCGACCGGCTCCATAACATGCGGACGATCCGCTTCCTCGAGGAGGACAAGGGCCGGCGCGTCGCACAGGAAACGCTCGACATCTACGTCCCGCTCGCCCACCGGCTCGGCATCTACTGGATGAAGCGCGAGCTCGAGGAGCATGCGTTCCGCACGCTGCATCCCGAGGTCGCGGCCGAGCTCGAGCGCGTCGTCACGGTGCGCAAGGTCGAGCGCGAGGGCTACGTCGCGGAAGTGAGGCAGGCGCTGCAGTCCAAGCTCGACGCCGCGGGACTCGCTGGAGACGTCGCAGGGCGCGTGAAGGATCTCTCCTCGATCCACGCGAAAATGGAAAAACAGAGCGTCACGCTCGAGAAGATCTACGACCTCGTCGCGTTCCGGATCATTCTCGAAGCGGATCACGCGGCCGTCTATCACGCGCTCGGCCTCGTGCACGCGACTTGGCCGCCGGTACCCGGTCGCTTCAAAGACTACGTCGCGTTGCCCAAGCCGAACGGATATCAGTCGCTGCACACCACCGTGATCGGACCGTACGGCGAGCGGATGGAGATCCAGATCCGCACGCGTGCCATGCACGAGCTCGCGGAGATGGGCATCGCGGCGCATTGGCGATACAAGGGCCACGCGGGCGATGAGCGCGACGACCAGAAGTTTTCGTGGCTCCGCCAGCTGTTGGAGCGCCAAGGCGAGCTCGCAGATCCGCACGAGTTCCTCGACGTCGTGAAGGTCGATCTGTTCCCGGACGAAGTGTTCGTCTTCACGCCGAAGGGCGACGTGTTCAATCTGCCGACCGGCGCGACTGCGCTCGACTTCGCCTATGCGATTCACAGCCAGGTCGGCGATCGCTGCACGGGTGCGCGCGTGAACGGCATGCAGCGCCCACTGCGTCACGAGCTCGCGAGCGGGGACACCGTCGAGATCCTCACGAACGCGCAGCAGCACCCGAAGAAAGACTGGCTCGAGTTCGCGATCTCGGGCAAGGCGCGCAGCCGCATTCGGCACGCGGTGCGCGAAGAGGAGAACGCGCGCGCACGCGAGATCGGGCGCGGCGTGCTCGACAAAGCGCTGCGCCGGGCCGGTCTCTCGCTCGCGCGCACGCTCGACGACGGCAGGCTCGACGACCTCGCCGCGAAACATGCGAAAGGCGTGGTCGAGGATTTGTTCGCGGCGATCCATTACGGCCGGCTCGAGCCGAACGAGATCGTGAAATATCTACGTCCGGATTGGCGCGACGAGACGCCGGCGCCGGAGCCGGCGCCCACTCCGGCAGTGAGCCGGCTGCGCTCGGTGTTCGGGCGGCGCGCGAAGCCGACGGGCGCGGGCATCCGCGTGAACGGGCACAACGACGTGCTCGTGCGCATGGGCCAATGCTGCTCGCCAATTCCGGGCGACGAGATCACCGGCTTCGTGACGGTCGGCCGCGGCGTCACGGTTCACACGCGCGACTGCCGCGCGATCTTTGCGCTCGACCCGAGCCGCAGGATCGACGTCGAGTGGGAAATGGACGCGAGCGTGGCGCGACAGGTGAGCGTGAAGGTGAAGACGCGAGACGAGCCGGGGGTGTTGGCGAAGCTGACAAAGGTGATTTCGACCGCGTCGGTGAACATCGGCGGGGCGCAGGTGACGACACACGAGGATCGGACGGCGACGCATGCGTTTGATCTTTGGGTGACGGATGCGGGGGCGTTGAATTCGTTGATGAAGGAGTTGGCGAAGGTGAAGGGGGTGCATTCGGTG
>JANNKN010000125.1:0-5760 GCA_031396315.1 Deltaproteobacteria bacterium | reverse complement strand
TTAGGGACGGCAGCCGTCGGCTTCAGCATCTCGCCGACGGTCGGCGAGCAGTTCGGCGCGCTGATCGAGGCCTCCACGCTGTTCGCGCTGCTCACTTATGCGGGAGCCTGCGCCGCCGCGCTGCGCAGCGGTAACGCGCTCGACCGCGCGCTCGCGGTGGTCGGCGGCGGGTTTTGCGCCGTGGTGGTCGCGGGCGCGTCGAGGCCGGCGTTGATCGCAACGGGCCTTGGCGTGCTCGCGATCGCGGCGGCGTGGCCGCTGTCGAGAGTGAGGCGCGTGGGCGCGCGCTGAGACATCTCGCGTCAAAACCCGAAATTTTCCTTGGGGATTTCTCTCGCATTCGCGCACGCGGCTCGGAAGTCGTAGGGCACTTCGTCGGCGCAATCGGGCCATTTGCCCGTGGCCATCCAGAACTCGACGAGGCCCAGGCGCGCGCAGAGCCGTGCGAAGCGCGGGTCGTTGCGCAGCTCCGGCATTCCCGCCTGGAAGAGCAGCGACGTGCGGTAGCCGTCCGGGCCCAGGATGTCGTCGGGGTTTCCGGCCGGCCCGAGGCGAGCGGATTCGGCGATCCGGTACGCCTCGTCGACCAGCCCCAGGTGCGCGGAATACACGAGACGCGCTGCATCGACGCGTCCCGTCTTGCCGACGTGCGTTTCGAGAGCGCTCCGCCAGCCGGCGACGTTCTCCGGCGTGGGGTCTCGCTTGGCGCGGATGAACGGCAGGGTGTCCTGGAACTCGGGCAGTTGGCGCTTCGCTGCCAACTCCAGTAGTCGGTCGACGGCCGGCCAATCTCGTTGGAAGGCATAGGCCCGTAACAAGCTCGAAACGGGGAAGCTCATGTCGGGCACCCGCGCCACGAGGTCCTCGTAGACAGGCACCGCCTCCGCCACGCGTCCGGCGGCCATTCTCGCGAGCGCGACGAGGTTGGCCGACATTGGATCCAGCGCGTCCAAGCGATACGCGCGCTCCGTCTCGTCGAGGCTCTCGCGAATCCGGCCCATCGTCCGCAGGTACCAGCCGATGTATCGACGCCCGTCGCCCGAGCCGGGGGCTCGCTGGACGCGCTCGAGGAGCGCGTCGGCCTCGATGAATCGGCCAAATGGCGAAATCACGAAGAGCTGTGCCGCCATGGCATCGACGTTCTGCGGATCGAGCGCCAAGGCATGCGCTGCTTCGCGGGCCACGAGGGCAGCGTTCGCTCCTCGATCGGCG
Organism: Deltaproteobacteria bacterium; assembly: GCA_031396315.1. Taxonomy (GTDB): domain Bacteria; phylum Myxococcota_A; class UBA9160; order UBA9160; family UBA6930; genus VGRF01. The sequence continues at coordinate 4,548 of JANNKN010000125.1, read as the reverse complement.
AAGGGCTGATAGAAGTTCAGGAATGCCCGGAGGTATGCGAGCCGGCCCCAGGCCTCCGCGAACTCCGGCGCGCGCTGCGTGACGACCTCGAGCACGCCGACGTGAGTACGCAGCTCGCTCGGGGCGAAAGACTTCGGGCTGGTGCGCAGATAGAGGTCGTAGACCGCCGGATCGACCGCTCGGGTAGAGAAGCTGGAGAACGCCTGATCGAGCGCCCGGGCGATGTTCTCTGAGATCTCGTCCTGGACCGCGAAGATGTCTTCCAGGCTGCGGTCGTAGCGTTCCGTCCAGAGCGCCATCCGCGACGACGTCTCGACCAGATGCACGCTGATGCGCACACGCCCCGCAGCGCGGCGGATGGAGCCGTCGAGCACGTGCGAGCAGCGAAGGCTCTGCGCCGCTTCGGCCTTGCGTTCGCCGCGAAACTGGAAGCTGGAGGTACGGGCGATCACCTTGAGCTTCGCCCCGCGCGAGAGCCGCTGGATGATCTCCTCGCTGACGCCGTCCGAGAAGTACTGCATCTCGGGATCGCTCGACAGATTGTCGAATGCCAGGACGGCGAGCAGAGGCTCGGTTGTTACGGACTTCGGCGCCGGCTCGCCTTGCGGCGCCGACGCCTGGGCCGCATCGAGCGCGCTCTCCTCGTCCGCCCGCTTCGCCTTCTCGGAATCGGGGGGCCGCGTCAGCTCGCCTCGCCCAGGCTCCGCGACCTCGCACACCTCGACGACGTCGTCGACGCCTGCCAGGCGATAGCGCCCATGCACCGCCCAACTCAACGGCGCCGCATCCTTGATACCCACCGCGGCGCGCCGCGCGAAATCGAAGGCTGCGCGCGTGAGCAGGATGCGCCCGTCGCCGGCCAGCGACATGACGCGCGCCGCGATCGCCTTGGCCAGCCCTTCCACCTCGAGAGGCTTCGCGCCGCGCGCTACATCCTCGGGCGAGTTCTCGCGCAGCACGACTTCCCCGAGATGGATCCCGACGCGCGAGCCGATCGCCTCGTCGAGCCCCGCGCCGAGCTCGCGGAGCGCGGCCTGATAGGCCGTCGCGAAACGGACCGCCTCGATCGGCCGCTCGAACAACAGGAGAAAGCCGTCGCTCTTGTCGATCTCCCGGCCGTTGAAGGTACGTACGAGGTCTCGCGCGATACGGTCGTGACGCGCCAGCAGATCGGCAGCGGCCGAGTCGCCCACACGCTCGACGAGCCTCGTGCTGGCGACGAGGTCGCACAGCAGCAGCGTGCGGATGGCGGGAGTCGATGCACCGAGCGTGGGAGGCATGATGAATGGGCGTTGATGAGCAGCTGCGAACTGCGATTGCGGACGAGATAGCCTAGAGCTGCTGCGAGGCGCTCGCTCGAAGCCGAATCGCGCTCTGCCCGCTCCTTTGTCGAGCCGCGCGCTGCGCAGCTGACGTTCGCAGCGCGTGTGAACTGGCTCATAGCTTTACCCGTGTGCGGGGTTTCAGTGTCTCGGCAGGTCACGCTCCGCCGGGTACCGGCTCCGACGTTCGGCGATTGGCGCTCGTGGGCGGAGACGACGTGAAAGCGAGGACACTCCGTGCCGAAGTCGATGGCGAAACGTCCGAAGCAGGCCTCTGATCGACGCAATCTCTTCGTGGCCTCGAGGGACAGCGCGAAGCGACGTGAAGCCGACACCGAGGTCCACCACTTCGCGGACGGCTCGATTTGCGAAACCGACACCCGCGGCCATTCCACGCCCCGGGGCCAATCGCCGCTCGAGATCGTGGTCGACGCCTCCGAGGGATTCATCCCGCTTTGGGAGAAGGGCACTCATCTACGCTGGCGCTTTCGAGAGCAATCGCTGAAGAACCTCGCGACCCCTCTCGCCGCCAAGGCTGAGATCCGCAAGCTGCTCGGGGAATCCCTGCTCGCGTGGGGCGACGCTGCGCCCGTCAAGTTCACCGAGCGCGACGACGCCTGGGATTTCGAGATCGTGGTCAAGAAGTCCGACGACTGCGACGCGAGCGGCTGCGTCCTCGCCAGCGCGTTCTTTCCAGACGGCGGGCGGCACCAGCTGGACCTCTACCCGAAGATGTTCGGCCAGACGCGCCAGGAGCAAATCGAGACCCTCATCCACGAGCTCGGCCACGTCTTCGGCCTCCGCCACTTCTTTGCGGACGTGAGCGAGAGCGCGTGGCCGAGCGAGGTGTTCGGCGTCCACGAGCCATTCTCGATCATGAATTACGGCAGCCAGAGCGTCCTCACCGCCGACGACAAGTCGGACCTGCGGCGCCTGTATCGCCTCGTATGGGCAGGCAAACTGACGCAGATCAACGGCACACCGATCCGACTCGTTAGGCCGTACCACACGATCGGCGTGTCCCCCGGCACGTTTGTGCAGGAGTCGCTCGCGGCGTGTAGGAGTTAGGGTCGGATGAGGATCGTCGCCGGCCTCGTCGCGCTCGCGCTTCTCACCGACCCCGCGTTGGCAGAACCCAACCCGCCTCCAGGCAAGACGGAGACGCGGCTGTTCTGGCTCGACTCGTGCCCAGTGGGCGATCCCATCCGAGCCACGGACCCCGCTGCCTACGCGGCTTTCCTCGTCCCACTCATTACGGCCTTGATCACGCCCTTCGTGGGAGCGGTCGTGGACAAGGGCGTGGCCGCGTTGCAGGAGGCTGCGAAGGACAAGGACTTCCCCGTGCCGGCTCCAGCGGGTGTGGAGGAGTCCTTCTACGAGATCGGCAGCGCAGGTGAAGTGTCTCTCGGGCCTCGAATCCATTGCGTGGCGCTCGTGCGGGGGCGCTTCCTGATCGACTCCGCCAAAAAAGACTCGATCCACGCCAGTGCAACAGTTCTTCAAAGACTGGCGGCGCGGTTCCGTGCCGATCCGGTCGAGGTTGGCGAGGGTGACGCGACCGACACCGCGACGCGAATCGGCGGAGAGCCCGAGTTCTACTTTGAAGCGCGGGTGATCGGCTCACCCGATGGCTCGAAGTTCGCACTGCGCCCGCAGGCACTTCACGTGGGGAAGTTCTTTGCGGAGGGCAGCGGCAAACAGCGGCACTACGCCGCCACGCTCACCTTCGTGGACGCGTACCAGAACCAGCCCTTCGCGAGCTCCGAGTTTCGCTTCGAGGGCGTAACAGCAGGCGAGTCGATCACCGCGTGCCAAGACGTCCCGAGGACCGCCTATTGCGGCGATTCCGCTCTGGGCGGAACGCGCGGCTGGTACCCAACGAAACCGCGCACCCCCGAGCTCGACGCCGAGCTCGCCGGGCGGAAGCGCATTGCGCTGGCCATCCACGCTGCTTCCAAAGCTTGGACTGAGCCGGAGAAGGGACCCGAAGCGGATGGGCAGCAGACGTCTTCGGCGCTCGCAGATTTCTGCCTGCGGCTCGACGACGAGAACGAGCGCCGGCTCCCGTCGCTTCGCGAGTACGACCCAGAGTGCCCAGCCGCGCTCGCCGCGGCGCGGACGAGCCTCGAGCTGGCAAGGCAACGCGATGCGCTGAACCTGCGCTGGAAATCCGGGCGCGCCATTTGGGCGAAGCGGTACGCGGAGGAGGAGAAGCTGCCCACGCCCGAGCCTGGTGAAAAGCTCCCGCCGCTGTGCGGCCCGGTGCCGGGGCCGAACGAACCTGACCCGGCTCGGCGCGCTGCCGAGTGTCTGAAGGCGCTCCAGCCGAGCGCAGCGGGCGGTCCGTTCAGATTGCGCGCCACGCTCATCGAAACCAGACCGGGCAGCAGAGTCGCGAAGTTCTTCGCTCCGATCGCAGAGAGTGCTGCCCCCGCCGCAAAGTCGGCGCTCGTCAGTGCTGTCGACCCAGCCGCACGCGCGGCAGCGAAGCGGACGAGGAAAACCGTAATGCGTGCCCAGCGCGTGGCCATCGCGAAGGCGGACCTCGACGTGCAGATCGCCCAAGTAGGCGTTACGAAGGCGGCTGCGAGCGGCGAACGCGACGCTGTGCTGAAGGCCCAACTGGCGCTGCTCGACAAGCAGGTCAGCGCGAATGAGGCGCATCGGGCAGGCGGGCTCGAGGTGCCGTTTCCGGACGTCGATTAGGGCGCGTTGGATCTGTCGCGCAACTGCAACGAGTTACATGGCGCCCCAGGTAGGAAAACTATTTTTTAAGTAATGAAACTAAACGCTGATAGATTTTATCGCTTTTGTATTTAGTATAAATCCAGTTGTATGGATCCACTTCAATAGTTGCAGCGCCTGAACTCACCAATTGATTGTAAACATCATTAGTAGCTGCTAAATGCACAGCATACAAAGTCTGATATCCAACATAATTTTGATTAGTTGTCAATTCATTGAGTACAAATGTTTCAAGTGTCATTGTTTTCAATGAATTTTCTGACCATAAGGCCATATCTGCCGGTTCCTTTTTTCTGATGTCCACCATATCAGCCTGAATAATAGCAATGGCTTCCTGAATGGAAACCAATGGTGGTATTGGGCTTGTAGATTGAGCAGAAAGATTGCTGGAACTGGTAACGAGGAAAAACAGAAGAAAACCAAATGCATATAATAATGCAGTAGATTTTTGAGAAAAATTCGTCCTTTTCATGAGAAATAG
>JANNKN010000384.1:0-2025 GCA_031396315.1 Deltaproteobacteria bacterium | reverse complement strand
GGTCTCGTCGCGCCGTGCGAACGCGCGCCCGACCTGCGTTTCGCGCGGGGGGCGCACGGCGCATTCCTTCGATCAAGCCGCGAACGGGGTGAAGCGCACGAGCGCCGTGCGTTCGGTCGGGCCCGCGCGGTTGCGCACGAGCTGGACGCTGCTCTCGAGCGCCTCGAGCCAGCTCGGCTGCACGGCGAAGCGGGCGCGCGCGACGGCGAGCTCGAGTGCGAGATCGGCGGAGGCGCCGGCCAGGCGTTCGTGCGTGAGCAGCACGAGGCTGGCATCTGCACTCGCAGCGCTCTTGCGCAGGCGCGGCCACGCGGAATCGGGGATGCGCGGCCGCTCGCGCGCAGCGGCAAAGGCCAGATCGAGGATCACGAGGGCGAAGCCGCCGGCGTCGAGCACGTGCTCGGCGCAGCGCAGCGCCTCCGCGAGCTTGGGCGGGCGCGCCCAGAGCACGCGCGCGAGGTCGATGCCCGCGGCGGCGGCGGAGCTCGGGTCGAAGGCATCGGCAGCGTCGATCACGCTCGCGAGCGCGCCGCGGCGCGTGGTTTCGGCGAGCAGTGCGAGCGCGAGCGAGGTGCGGCCCGAGCTGACCGGCCCCGCGATCTCGGCGAGCCGTCCGCGCGGGAAGCCGCCGCCGAGCAGGCGATCGATCTCGGGCAGCCCCGTCGCGAGCCGCGCTGTGCTCAGCTCGGGGGCGCCGCCGGGTTGGACGTCGGCACGCAGATCGTGGAGCAGGGCGGCGAGGCAAGCTTGCTGGCTCCGCTCGCCGCCGACGCGTACGACCCCAGCGCCACTGCGCGCTTCGCAGCGTTCTGCGCGAAGTAGGGCGCCCAGCTCACGGATCGCGTGCGGGCTTGCTTCGCCGCGTTGAATGAAGAGTTCGTCGCCTCGAGAATCCCACGCATCGTTCGCCTCCATTTCTATCGTGGACATCGTGGACGCCGCGGACATCGCGGACGCTTCGCCGTCTGCGCAGCGCGCAGCGGCTCTCTGGGGGGGTGAGAGCATGAGCTGATTTTCGCTCTAGATTCGTCCTCGGGTCAACGGAAATCTTCGAGGTCGGTCCAAAAAACCCGGATCCGCTGAACGCCCGCGCCCGCCGGCGTCACTTCGCGTTCGCGGCTTGCTCCAGCACCGCGTCGAACAGCTCGACGCGCGGGTGGCCGCGCAGGACGCCCGCCGGCATGCGCGCGCCTGCATGCGCCTGGCGGAACGCCTCGGAGCGCGTCCAGGCCTCGAACGCGGCGCGGCTCTCCCAGGTCGAGTGCGAGACGTAGCGGCCCGGCTCGCTGCCCCGTAACAAGGCGAAGCGCACGAAGCCGGGCACCTCGGCGAGATGCGACTCGCGCTCGCGCCAGCGCGCCTCGAACTCGTCCGCGCGCGCCGGCTCCACGTCGAAGTGATTCATGGCGATGAACATGGAGAACTCCGTGTCATGGACCGAGATGCCAGCAAGCGAAGCGCGCAGCGAGCCTAAGGCGAGCGAAGTCAACGAGGCATGGGCGCAGCGTATCCCAGCGGAAGCGCGTCCGCGGATTGCCAGCCCGCGCGGCGGAGGCGTAACGTCGCCGCATGCGTTTCCTACACACCATGCTCCGCGTCAACGATCTCGACGAATCCTTGCGCTTCTACACCGAGCACTTCGGCATGAAGCTGTTACGGCGCAAAGATTTCCCGGACGGGAAGTTCACGCTCGCCTTCCTCGGCTACGGCGACGAGAGCGAGCACACCGTGCTCGAGTTCACGCACAACTGGGGCAAGAGTGATTACGTGCTGGGCGACCAGTACGGCCACATCGCCCTCGGCGTAGACGACATCTACGGCGTCTGCGCGGGCCTCAAGGCGAAGGGCGTGAAAGTCCCGCGCGAGCCCGGCCCGATGAAGCACGGCAGCACCGTGATCGCGTTCGTCGAGGATCCGAACGGGTACAAGATCGAGCTGATTCAGGAATCGAGCCGCGCCTAACGACCGTCTCGTGGGCGAGGCTTCAGCGCTGGTTGGCAAGACAATCGTCATCGGCGTCACAGG
>JANNKN010000122.1:0-9932 GCA_031396315.1 Deltaproteobacteria bacterium | reverse complement strand
CCGAAGCGATCGCCGCGGTGCCGGACGAGCTGATCGACGCGGTCGCGCTGGTCGGTTCGAAGGCGCGCATCAAGGATCGCCTCCAGGCCTGGAAGGAGGCCGGCAAGAAGGGTCACGTGCACACGATGCAGATCGGTACCGGCCAACCGGATGCGCTGAAGCTGCTCGCGGAAGAACTGCTCTAACAAGCACCCAGGAGCGGAGCACACGTGGCAGAAGAGAAGAAGGAAGAAGCGCCGCTCGACTTCAAGGCGCTGCGGCTGATGAACCTCGGGCAGCTGCGGCATGTCGCGAAGACGACGCCGGGTATGCACGGCGGCGAGCACATGGACACGGAGCGGCTGCTCGCAGAGATCTGCAAGCGCCGCCAGATCGCCGCCGTCGACCTGAGCCGTGACCCCGATGTGATTCGCGCCGATGCGAAGCTGCGCATGCGCGAGCTGCACGCGGCGCGCGACGCCGCGCTCGCAGCGGGCGACACTGCGGCGCTCGCGAAGGTGCGCGCCGCGATGCACAAGGCGAAAGGCCAGCTACGGCGCACCTAGTGGCCGAACCTGCGCTGCGGCACGAGCCGCGCGCGATCGAGGAGTTCTTGATGCGTGTTCGATACTCACTCGTCTCGACGCTGATCTCGCTCGCTTTGGCGCTCGGCGCCAACGCCGATCTGCCGCGCACTGCCTCGCCGGAAGGCGCGAAGCTCTACTTCATCACGCCGAACGCAGGCGAGGCCGTCTCCGGCAAGGTGACCGTGCGCTTCGGGCTCAGCGGCATGGGCGTCGCGCCCGCAGGCGTTCTCACCGAAGCGACCGGACACCATCACCTGATCGTCGACGCGGCGCTCCCGGCGCTGAATCTCCCGATCCCGAAGGACGCGAACCACGTGCACTTCGGGGGCGGGCAGACGGAGACCGTGATCGAGCTCGCGCCCGGCGAGCACACGCTGCAGCTCGTGCTCGCGGATGCGAACCACATTCCACACGAGCCACCGGTGGTGTCGGAGCAGATTCGCATCACGGTGAAGTGATCCGCGGGCGCGAGAATCCGCGCCGCGCGATCAGCGGCGCGTTGCTTCCGCCTTCTTCGTGTGAGCACCAATCGCATCGGCGATGCGAGCCCACAGCCCGGGCGGAAGATCGTGGCCCATGCCCTCGATCTCGAGCAGCTGCGCGCCAGGGATCGACTTCGCGGTGTCGCGCCCGCCCTCCACCGGCACGAGCGGATCGGCGAGGCCGTGAATCACGAGCGTCGGAGCTGTTATGGCGGCGAGCCGCGGCACGCGATTGCCGTGGGCGAAGATCGCCGCCATCTGGCGCGCGGTGCCGAGAGGCGTGAACGAGCGATCGAACATCATCCCCGCGCGCTCGCGTAGGCGCGCCGGATCCTGTGGGAAGCTCGGGCTCCCCACCACTGCCGACGCCTTCAGCGACGCTTCGATGTTGCCTTCGCGGTCGAGCGGACGCGGCGTGATCAGCACCGCCATCGCCTCAGGCTTCGCGGGCGGCAGCGCCGGGTTGCCGGTGCTCGACATGATCGACACGAGGCTGCGCGTCTTCGGCGCGTGCCGGTACGCGATCGTCTGCGCGATCATGCCGCCCATCGACGCGCCCACGACGTGGGCCGATTCGATGCGGAGCGCCTCGAGTAAGCCGGCCGCGTCGTCGGCCATGTCGTCGAGCGTGTACGGCACGCCACTGCGGTCGGCGCCGGGCTGCATCAGCTTGATCACGTCCGGAATGCCCGCGTGATCGAACTTCGTGGAGAGCCCGACGTCGCGATTGTCGAAGCGCACGACATAATGACCCTGCTGCGCGAGCGCATCGCAGAATTCCTCGTCCCACAGCACCATCTGCGCGCCGAGGCCCATCACGAGCAGCAGCGGCGCGTCGCTCGCGCGGCCGAAGGTGTCGTACTCGAGCGTGATTCCGTTGGCGCGGGCTTGGGGCATGCGGATCTCCGAGTCGTCAGGGGTTGAAGCATCTCACGCGCGCGCGGCTTCCGCCTTCTGCGTATGCGCGGCGACGAGGTCGGCGAGGCGCGTCCAGAGCGCGGGCGGAATGCCGTGGCCGAGGCCTTCGATCTCGACCCACTCGGCCCCGGGGATCGACTTCGCGGTGTCGCGCCCGCCCTCGATCGAGACCAGCGGGTCCGCTGTGCCGTGAATCACCAGCGTCGGAGCTGTGATGGCCGCGAGCCGCGGCGCGCGATTGCCGTGGGCCGTGACGGCGGCGAGATGGCGCGCCGACGCCGTGGGCGTGAACGAGCGATCGAACATGCGCGCCGCGCGCTCGCGCAAGTAGTCCGCCGCGAGCGGGTACGCCGGGCCGCTCGTCACCTGCGCGGCGCTCACGACCGCTTCGATCGCGCCGGCGCGGTCCGTCGGCCGCGGCGCCATCAGCACCGCCATCGCCTCGGGCTTCGCAGGCGGCAGCGCGGGATTCCCCGTGCTCGAGTAGAGCGAGATCAAGCTGCGCGTCTTCGCGGCGTGCCGGTAGGCGAGCGTCTGCGCGATCATGCCGCCCATCGACGCGCCGAACCCGTGCGCACTCGCGCGGCCGCGCGAAGTCATCAGGCCCGCCGCGTCGTCTGCCATGTCGTCGAGCGTGTAGGGCACGCCGCTGCGGTCCGCGCCGGGCTGCATCAGCCGCGCGAGGTCGGGCACGCCCATGTGATCGAACTTCGTCGACAGCCCGACGTCGCGGTTGTCGAAGCGAATCACATATTGCCCGCGCGCTGCGAGTTCCTCGCAGAAGCGCTCGTCCCACTGCAGCATCTGCATGCCGAGGCCCATGATGAGCAGCAGCGGGCGGTCGCTCGCGCGGCCGAAGGTGTCGTACTCGAGCTCGATTCCGTTGGCTTTCGCGCGGGGCATTCGCTCTCCCTCAAGCCGCCAGCTTGTTGCGGATCAGCTCGACGCGCACCCCGTCCGGATCCTCCACGAACACCAGCTCCACCGCGTCGTTTTCCGCGTGCGTCGCGGGCAGCAGCTTGCCGCCGCAGGTGAGCAGGTGCTCGACCGCGGCGCTGACGTCGACGACGTACAGCGAGAGATGCGTGAGGCCGAGCTGGTTGCGCCGCGTCGACGGCGCGCCGATGGCGCCGGGCGAGCGGTAGGCGAGCAGCTCGATCGCGAGCGCGTCCTTGCGAATGAACTGCGAGACGCAGTCGACGCGCCCCTCCACCTCGAGCGCGCCGCCAAACTCGTCGCCGACCTCGAAGCGTTCCGCGACGGCGAAGCCGAGCCCGTCGCACCAGAAGCGCAGCGTGCGGTCGAGGTCGCGGACGCAGAGGCCGAAGTGGGAGGGGGTGAAGTGCATTGGGGCGCACTGTAGAGCAGCAGCGATGGCATCTGCCTGAGGGCCTGGCCAGTACCGACGACGGATCGCGTTATCGTCGGCGCATGCGTCCTCAGGTGACCTCCCCGGAATCGGCGAGTACGCGCAGAGACGTGATCCGCGCGATGTCGGGCAGACAGCGCATGGAGCTAGGCTGGGTAATGGCCGATCTTGCGCGCGCAGTCGTTCTCGACATCCGCGCGGCATTCGAAGTCGCAGCGCGAGAAGCAGAGGACGCGCACTTCCCGCCCCGTTGAGGAATTGCCCATGCCCGTCACCACCGAACGCCGCGGCCGCGTCTTGATCGCGCGCCTCGATCGCCCCGAGAAACGCAACGCGATGAACGGCGAGATGACGCGCGGGCTCGATGCCGCGATGAACCTGCTCGAAGACGACCCGGAAATCTGGGTTGGCGTGCTGACCGGCCTCGGCGGCGTGTTCTCCGCCGGCAGCGACCTACGCGATGCGCTCCATAACAGCACCGAGCGCGGCGGGCCGTATGGCTTGATCCACCGCAAGCGCGCGAAGCCGCTGATCGCGGCCGTCGAAGGTTTCGCCTTCGGCGGCGGCTTCGAGATGGTGCTCGCCTGCGATCTCGTCGTCGCGGCGCACGGCGCGAGCTTCGCGTTGCCCGAAGTGAAGCGCGGCGTGCTCGCGCTCTACGGCGGCCTGTTCCGCGCCGCCCACGCACTGCCGCTCAACATCGCGCGCGAGCTCGCGCTCACCGGCGACGCGCTTTCGGCGGATCGCGCCGAGCGATTGGGCCTCGTGAACGTGCTGTGCAAACGCGGCCGCGCCGAAGCCGAGGCGCTCGCGCTCGCGGAGCGCATCTGCGAGAGCAGCCCCGTCTCGGCGCGCGAGAGCCTACGCGTGATCAACGAGTCGCTCGAAGCGGGCGACGCGTTCGCGTGGGAGTTATCAGGCGCGGCGGCGGAGACTGTGCGGAAGTCCGAGGACACGCGCGAAGGTGTGGCGGCGTTTTTCGAGAAGAGGAAGCCGGAATGGAAGGGGCGTTGAGGGCCTCATGCCCCCGGCTCCTTCCACCCAAACTCCGCATACAGCGCGCCCAGCCGTTCCCGCAGCATCTCCGCGCTCAGCCCGAACTCCGCGAGGCTGTAGCGGTGGCTCGTCTCGTGTTTGCGTGCGCGGGCATCCTCGGCGGCGAGCACGGCCGCGAACTCGGGCGTCACGTCGAAGCCGAGTGCGGCGTACATCTTCTCGACCGCGCGGCGCGGTGCGCCGGTGAGCTCGGCGTAATCGACAGCTGCGCGCTTCGTCTCGGGATGCAGCGCCAGCACCGCGAGTGGGTGTTGGTAGGTGTCGAGCGAGATCTCGACCTGTACGCCGAGCGCGCGTCTCGCGTCCCCAGGATCGACGCCGTAGAGCCTGTACGACGTCTCTAGCAGCTTGAGAAGGCTCGGAATCGTCTCGTTCGGGTCGCGCATGGTGATGCCGAAGCGCGCGTCGGGGAATTCTTCCAGCAGCGCGGCGACGCGTCCGGCGAACACGGGGCTCTTCGAGGTGTAGGTCTTCTGCGGGCCATCGAGGTAGAGCTGGCGCTGGATGCAGTGGCGGTAGAAGCGCATCAGGCGGCGGCGCTTCCGCTCGGGCCAGCGGTCGACGTAATAGAAGTCGAGCTTCCCGAGGTAGGGCACTTTCGTCATCCAGAAGCCCGAGGCGCACGAATAGTAGAAGAGCAGGTCGTCTTCCTCGGCCTTGAACAGGCCCATCGCGTGGATGTCGCGCGTGGCGCGGTAGCGGCGCTCTTCCCACGCGCGCACGCGGCGTGCGAGGCGCTTGCCGAGGAAGCGGCGGTCGAACGCGCCGAGCGCGCGGATCGCCTTCTTCTGTAACAAGGACGGAAAGTAGAGCTCGATCATGCGATTCGAGCAGAAGCGCTCGCCGTCGAGGCTCATCAGCCGATGCAGCAGCGTGGTGCCACTGCGCGCGTGGCCGACCAAAAAGACGGGAGCGCGCACCTCGACGCGATGCAGGCGCGGAAACAAGAGCCCGTCGAGGAAGAAACAGATGGCGTGGAAGCTCGCGACGAGCGGAACCCACACGAGCAGCCGGAACAGGAGCCACGCGCGCAGCGAGCCGCGCTTCTCGCCCAGGGCGAGCCGGAGCATGCGCGCCCAGGTGGCGAAGTCGAAATGGAAGAGCATCGCAGGCACGGTAACGCGGCGACGCTGGCGCGCGGAGTGCCCCGATCCGGGTTAGCGTCGTACTCCCTCAGGAGGATCGGACGATGGCGCTCACCGGACATTGTTATTGCGGAAAGCTCATGTACGAAGCCGGCGGCACTCCGCTGATGAAGCTGATGTGCCATTGCCGCGAGTGTCAGTATTTCTCCGGCGGCAATTCGCTGCCGCTGATCGTGACGCCGGAAGCGGAGTTCAAGTACACTGCGGGCGAGGTGAAGTCCTTCTCGCGCAGCGATCTCGCCGCGCCGGTGAAGCGCGAGTTCTGCCCGAACTGCGGGACGCACGTGGTGAGTCGCGCACCGGGCATGCCGGGCGCCGTGATTCTCAAGGTCGGCTCGCTCGACGACCCGAGCGCCTTCGACAAGCCCGGCGTCTCGATCTTCACGATCGACAAGCAGAGCTTCCATCACGTGTTCGAGGGCGCGCCCGCGTTCGAGCGCACGCCGAAGTGAAGGAACTCGCAGGGAAAGTCGCCGTCGTCACCGGCGCGGCGAGCGGCATCGGGCGCGCGCTCGCGAAGCGCTTCGGCGCCGAGGGTATGCGCGTCGTGCTCGCGGACGTCGAGCTCGCGGCGCTCGATGGCGTTTCGCACGAGCTCGCGGCCGCGGGCGTGAAGGCGCTCGCGGTGCGCACCGACGTGACGTCGCCGGACTCGGTCGCCTCGCTCGCCGAGCGCACTTACGACGCGTTCGGCGCGGCGCACGTCGTCTGTAACAACGCGGGCGTGTTCGCGGGCGGGCTCTCGTGGGAGGCGCCGCTCAGCGATTTCGAGTGGGTGCTCGGCGTGAACACGTTCGGCGTGCTGCACGGCATTCGCGCCTTCGTGCCGCGCATGCTCGCGAGCGGCGAGCCGGGCCACATCCTGAACACCGCCTCGATGGCGAGCTTCACGTACGGCCCGACCAGCTCCGCCTACTTCATGAGCAAGCACGCGACGCTCGCGCTCAGCGAGAGCCTCGCGCTCGAGCTCCAGATGAGGAATGCGCGGATTGGCGTCTCGGTGATTTGCCCGGAGCTCGTCGCGACGAAGATCGGCGATTCGGATCGCAACCGGCCCCTGCACTTGAAGCGCGGCGATGAGCCTGCATCGCCCGAGCGCGACGCCGTCGAGAACGCGATCAAGCTCGTGACGACTTCTCAGGGCGTCCCGCCCGACACGATCGCCGAGCGCGCGCTCGCGGCGATTCTCGAGGATCGCTTCTACGTGCTCGCGCCCGAGAGCGACTCGTGGCGGCGCATGTGCAACGCGCGCCTCGAGCTGATCCGCACCGCGAGCAATCCGAAGCTGCTGTTCTGAAGGCGGCTCGTTAGAGAGCCTCGCGGCTACGCCGAAGCGTGGCTCGCGAGATGCGCGAGCAACTCCATCGTCACCGTCTCGGCGGCCTGATCCGTGATGAAGTGGCCCGCGCCCGGAACCACCACGAAGCGATACGAGCCCGTGACGTATTCGCGCGTCGTTTCCGCTGCGGTGCGCCCGACGGTGAGATCGGCGTCGCCCCACACGAACAGAGTCGGCACGCGGACTGCGGGCGTGTCGCCGATGGCGAGGCCCGAGCTGCCACGGAACGCGGCGCGGTACCAGTTGAGCGCAGCGTCGATCGCGTCGTGCGTCGCGAGCGGCGCCGCGTAAGCCGCGGCGTCGGCCTCCGGCACGCCATGATCGCGCAGCATCCGCCGCAAGCGCTTCGCGCCGTCCGCGATCAGCAGCTCCGCAGTCTTCGGATCTTGAAACGCGCGATGATGCTTCGAACGCTCGCTCTGCTTCGGGTCGCTCTCGAGTGCGCGTGCGAACGCGGCGGGGTGCGGGCGCGAGAGCACCGTCAGTGTGCGCACGCGCTCGGGATGTCGCGCGGCGAGCAGCCACGCGAGTTGCCCGCCCCAATCGTGGCCGACGAGATGAAAGCGCGCAGCAGCCTGCGTGTCGGCGAGCGCAAGCGCGTCGGCGAGCAGGGCGTCGACGCCATAATGCTCGACGCCGCTCGGCCGCGCGCCGGGCGAGTAGCCCCGCTGATCGGGCGCGAGCGCGCGAAAGCCCGCCGCCGCGAGTGCGGGAAGCTGGTGGCGCCACGTGTACCGTGTCTGCGGGAAGCCGTGCAGCAACAACACGAGCGGTGCGCGCTGATCGCCAGCGAGATCCGCCGTGAAGCGGAAGCCGTTCGCGGCAATCTCGGCCGTCGTCACCACAGCTCCTCCACATGCCGATCCGTCCCCGGCAGCGTCCGCAGCAGTGGAGCGACGAGCTGCACGCGCGCAAGGCCGGCGCTCTCGATCGCCTGCGTGTAGCTGCGCATGCGCTCGAGCGGTGCGCGTACGTCCCCGGTCAGGAAAAAGAGCTGGCAGAGGCGCTCGGGTCCCCCGGCGCGCGAGCCGAGGTGCATCGGCACGTTCTTGGGCTCGTTCTCACCCGCACATGGCGTCCAGCTCGACGCGATCTCGATGCTCGACGCCGCGAGCAGCTGCGGAACGAGCTCCTTCGCGAGCGCTGCTGCAAGTCCGCGCGCGTCGCGACCGAGACCGTCGAGCCAGACCGCGACGAGCCCGTCGTAACCGCGATCGAGCGCGAGCTCGACGGGCACGGGGTCGGCGTCGCGATAGCTTGCGCCGAGGTGATCGAAGAGCGCGGTGTGTACGTGCGTGCGCTTCGCGAAGCCGCGGCCTTGGGCGTAGAGCTCGCGCACCTGCGGGCGCGCCCAGTCTTCGAAGTGCGCGTCGTGCTGCCCTGCCAGCACCCAATAAGTCGCCAAGAACGAGCCCGCGTCGAACGGCTGCGCGATCGCGCTCTCGCGGGGCCAGCGCAGGCGCTTCAGCTCACGCGTCGCCACCCAGCGCGCTCCGGCAAACAAGTGCGGTCCGATCAGGCAGCCCGCGTAGAAGTGGTCGCGCTCGTACCAGCGGTTGTAGGCGCGCTCGAAGCCTCGTTCGGGATCGACGAGCGTGAGCAGCATCGAGCCGACTTTCACTGGGTAGTCGTTCACGCCGCCGGGCGTAAACGGGTAGTCGGGCAGCATGCGCGTCCTCCTCGCACACAGCCTCGCGCGCTGAGTGCGCATGCCGCAAGCGCGCGCGGCTCAGCGCGGAGGCGCGCGGAATCCGTGCCAGGTGAAGGGCGACGCGAGCACGCCACCGATGTCGCGCGGAAAGCTCGCGCCGCCTTCGATGCCGACGTCGTCGCTGGGCTCGCGGTCGCGCGGCAAGTGGAACGTGCCGAACACGTGATCCCACACGAGCACGTCGCCGCCGTAGTTGCACTGCGCGATGCGCGGGTCGCGCGCATGGTGCCAGCGATGCGGCTCCGGGGCGCTGAACAGGTAGTTCAGCGGCCCCAGCGTGAGCGCGATGTTGCAGTGTTGGAAGCGCCCGATCGCGAGCGTGAGCAGCACCTGCAGGGCGAGCGCGTCGCCGCTCGCGCCGAGCACGGCGAGCGGCGCTGTCTGCAGCGCGCCCGACAGCGCGATCTCGAGCGGATGAAGGCGTGGTCCGTTCACGCAGTAGATGCGCTCCGCGCTGTGGTGCGTCGCGTGAATGCGCCAGAGCGGGAGCCAGGCGTGCTCGGCGCGGTGGATCCAGTACCGCACGAAGTCGCCCAACAACAGCGCGAGCGCGGCTTGCGCGAGCAGCGGCCAGCTCGTCGGCCACACGCCGAGATCGAGGCGAGCCGAGAGGCTCTCCATCGCCTTCACGAACAGCCCCGCCGGCGCGGCGAGCAGGATCAGCGGGAGATCGACGCGCAGATCGCTCCAGCCCGCGAGCCACGCGCGGCGCCAGGGACGCCAGTGTTCGAGAGCGAGGAACAGCGCGCACAGGCTGAAGAAGCCGACGCCCGCGACGACGCCCGCGTGAACGCCCGCACGCAGCGCCAGGCCCCCTAACGAGGTAGTCGCGGCCATCACGCCGAGGTAGAGCGCGATCGACTGAACGAGCCCGAGCGGACGGGCGCCCTTCGCGGGCTGCGAATCGGCGGCGGGTTGCATGTCGCGAGTAGAAGGCGGAGTCGAAGCCGCGTCAAGATGAACGGCCCGCGCCTCTCGCGAAGCGCGGGCCGTCAGCTTGGCGTCGCGAGCCGCAGCGCGTGCGGCTTGCGGCTTGTTACGCCGACTTCACCAGAATCGCGTGCGCCTTCGGCTTCGCTTCGGCGAGCTTCGGCAGCGTCACGTCGAGCACGCCGTTCTTGAAGGTGGCCGACGCTTTGTCGGCCTGAACCTCGGTGGGCAGCGCGAGGCGGCGCTCGAAGCGGCCATAGCTGCGCTCGCTGCGCGACCAGCCGCCCTGCTCGCTCGAGAGCTCACTGCGCTTCTCGCCCGAGAGCGTGAACACGCCATCTTCGACGGAGAGCGCGAAGTCCTTCTCCTCGAGACCGGGCAACTCCGCGGTGATTCTCACGGCGTCCGCCGTCTCT
>JANNKN010000344.1:0-11460 GCA_031396315.1 Deltaproteobacteria bacterium | reverse complement strand
GTGGCCCTTTGGGGTCTGACCCCGATGGGCCACCCGTCACTCCGCGGGCTCTTCGCGGCGATTCGCCGAGTGCTCCGCGTACCACTCGATCGTGTGCTCGTCCTTGCGCCGCTCCGCTTCGAGAAAGCGCGCGACGCCGTCGCGCAGGCGCTCGTCGGCGAGCCAGTGCGCGCTCCAGGTGGCGGTCGCGTCGAAGCCGCGCAGCTGCTTGTACTCGCCGCCCGCCCCGGGCTCGAAGCGCGTCAGGCCGTGCTCGATGCAGTGCTCGATGCCGGCGTAATAACAGACGTTGAAGTGGAGGTGCCGCAGCGGCCGCAGCGCTCCCCAATAGCGCCCGTAGAGCGTGTCGCCCTTTTGCACGTTGATCGTGCCCGCCACGAGCTCGTCGCCGACGCGCGCGCGCATGAAGCAGAGCCTGTGCTTCCAGCGCTCGCCGAGCAGCCGGAACAGCTTGTGATTCAGGTACTGCCGCCCCCACGGGTTCGCCGAGACCGTCGTGAGATAGATCCGGTACATCGCGTCGGAGAGGTCGTCCGTGAGCGTGGCGCCGCTGAGCGCGTCGACCGTCACGCCCTGCTCGCCGAGCTCGCGCCGCTCGCGTTTCACCTGATTGCGGCGCTTGCTGGTGAGGCTCGCGAGGTAGTCGCCGAAGCTCGCGAAGCTGCGGTTGCGCCAGTGGTACTGGAAGCCCGAGCGCAGCAGGAAGCCCGTCGCCGCGAGCTCCTCGCGCTCTTCCTCGAGCAAGAAATTCACGTGAATACTCGAGAGCTCGTTGGCCGCGCAGAGTTCTTGCAGCGCCAACGCGAAGCGGCGAATCCACTCGCGGCGATCCTCGCCCGGCGCGGTCAGGAAGCGTGCGCCCGTGACGGGCGAGAACGGTGCGCCCACGAGCAGCTTCGGGTAGTAGGCGATGCCGGCGCGCTGCGCGGCGTCGGCCCAGCCCCAGTCGAAGACGAACTCGCCTTCGCTGTTGCCCTTCACATACAGCGGGCACGCCGCGACCAGCCGCCCGCCCTCGCGCGCCACCAGCGGCCGAGGCGCCCAGCCCGTGTTGCCGCCCACGCAGCCGGCTTCTTCCAGCGAGGCGAGCCATTCCCATTCGAGGAACGGGGTCTCGTCGCCCACCAGCGCGTTCCACTCCTCGCGCGGGAGCTCGGCAACGGATTCGAGCAGCGCGAAGTCGGCCATCGCGCGCGAGTCTATGGCGTCGCGCCTCGGCTCGCGCGGCTATGTTGCGCCACCGTGACAGGTGCAGGCGACGATCGACAGCGACAAGGCAGCGTGCTCGAGCGCACGCGGAAGAAGGAAGCGCGTCCGCCGAGGTACAAGGTGGTGCTCTACAACGACGACTTCACGCCGATGCAGTTCGTAGTGAACCTGCTGGAGACGGTTTTTCGCCGGAGTCCGGTCGAGGCAAACGCGCTGATGCTGCAGATCCATCGCGGCGGGTCGGGAGTTGCCGGCGTGTATACGCACGAGGTAGCGGAGACAAAGGTCTCGAAGGTGCACAAGCTGGCCGAAGAGCGCGGGTATCCGCTGCGCGCGGGGGTCGAGAGCGAGTGAGTCAGATCAATCGCGAGCTGCACATGACGATCCAGGCGGCACTGCGCGAGGCCGTCGCGCGCCGCCATGCCTATCTCACCGTGGAGCACCTGCTTTACGCGCTCGCGCACGACGACGCGGGCGCGAGCGTGCTGCGCCACGTCGGCGCCGATCTCGCGCAGGTGAAGGAAGCCCTCGACAGATACTTCGAGGAGGAGCTCGAGAAGCTGCCCGAGGGCGCGCGCGAGGAGACGGGCCAGACGCTCGCATTCCACCGCGTGTTGCAGAGCGCAATTCAGCAAGCCGAGAGTGCGGAGAAGGAAGAAGTCGAGGCGGGCGACCTGCTGGCAGCCATCCTGAACGAGCCGGATTCGTTCGCGGTCGATCTGTTACGGCGCCAAGAAGTCTCACGCCTCGACGTGCTCCGCTACGTGTCGCACGGCGAGTCGAAGCTGAAGCCACCGAGCGCGAAGAAGGCCGGCGGCGGCGCGAAGCGTGCGAAGCAGGATGCGCGCGGCAGCGGCGGAGACGACGAGGAGATGCCTGCGGACCCGCTCGCGGCGTACGCGCAGAACCTGACGGAGCTCGCGGCGCAGGGGAAGCTCGATCCGCTGGTCGGCCGCGAGGGCGAGCTCGACCGCGCGATCCACATCCTCGCGCGGCGGCGCAAGAACAATCCGATCTTCGTGGGCGAGACGGGCGTCGGGAAGACTGCGATTGCAGAGGGCCTCGCGCAGCGCATCCACGAGGGCAAGGTGCCCGCGAATCTTCAGAACGCGGAGATCCACTCGCTCGATCTGGGCGCGCTGCTCGCGGGCACGAAGTACCGCGGAGATTTCGAGCAGCGCTTCAAGGCGCTGGTCGCGGCGCTGAAGGAACGTGAGAACCCGGTTCTGTTCATCGACGAGATCCACACCATTCTCGGCGCCGGCGCTGCGAGTGGCGCCACCGTGGACGCCTCGAACCTGTTGAAGCCGCTGCTCCAGTCCGGCGAGATGCGCTGCATGGGCTCGACGACTTATCAGGAGTATCGGCACTTCGAAAAGGACCGCGCGCTCGCACGTCGCTTCCAGCGCGTCGATGTGCCCGAGCCGAGTGAAGCGGAGACGCAGCGCATTCTCGAGGGCCTGGCTCCGCGTTACGAGGCGCACCACGGCGTGAAGTACTCGAGGCCCGCGCTGGCGGCGTGCGTCGAGCTCTCGGCGAAGCACATCAACGACCGCTTCCTGCCCGACAAGGCGATCGACGTGATGGACGAGGTCGGCGCCGCCGTGAAGCTCGCGCCCAACAACAAGGCCGGGAAGACGGTGACGGTGCGCGACGTCGAGCAGTTGATTGCGCGCATGACGGGCACGCCGCTCGCGCGCGCCACCGTTTCGGAGAAGGCACACCTCGAGGCGTTGCCGAGCGATCTGCGCGCCGTCGTCTACGGCCAGGACAGCGCTATCGACACCGTGGTGCGCGCTGTGAAGCGCGCCCGCGCGGGCCTCGGCGGCCCGGACAAGCCGATGGGCTGCTTCCTGTTCACGGGCCCGACCGGCGTCGGCAAGACCGAGCTCGCGAAGCAGCTGGCGAAGACGCTCGGCGTGCCGTTCCTGCGCTTCGACATGAGCGAGTACATGGAGAAGCACGCGGTCGCACGGCTGATCGGCGCGCCGCCCGGCTACGTCGGCTACGACGAGGGCGGCATGCTGGTCGAGCGCATCCGCAAGCAGCCGCACGCGGTGTTGTTACTGGACGAGATCGAGAAGGCGCACCGCGACCTGTTCGACATCCTGCTGCAAGTGATGGACCACGCGACGCTCACCGACAACCACGGCCGTGAGGCCGACTTCCGGCACGTGATTCTGGTGATGACCTCGAACGTCGGTGCGCGCGATCTGGTGCGGCCGTCGATCGGTTTCGAGGGCTCGCGCAAGACCGCGAAGAACGCGGTCGAGAAGCTGTTCAGCCCCGAATTCCGGAATCGACTCGACGAGATCGTGAGCTTCGCGCCGCTCACACCCGAGGTGATGGGCCGCGTCGTCGACAAGTTCGTGCGCGAGGTCGAAGTGCAGCTGCGCGACAAGAGAGTCGCAATCTCGCTGACGGACGCGGCGCGCGAATGGTTCGCCGAGAAGGGCTACGACCCGGATTTCGGCGCGCGACCGATGGCGCGCGTGATCCAGACCGAGCTGCGCGACAAGCTCTCCGAGGAGCTGCTGTTCGGGAAGCTCGCGCGCGGCGGCAAGGTGACGGTGGACGCCGTCGACGGCGAGCTCGTGCTGCGCGTCGACGAGCGCGTGCCGGCGCTGGCATAGCGCCAGCCGCCACTGCGCGATGTCGCGATGAGCCCCGCGGCGCTCCTTCTACCGCTCGCGCTCGCACTCGCAGCATTGGGCGCCGTCTACCTCTCGTGCGCAGCGCTGCGGTCCGACGCTCGCGACGATTCGCTCGCAGCTCGCATCACGCTGGGGATCGCGTTGATCACGCCGTTCGCGGGCATTCTCGTCGCGGGCCACGTGTACTCCCGCGCGGCCGCTCTAGCGATCCTCGGCGTCGCGGGCGCAGGTTGGCTACTAGCGGGGCCGCCCAGCGCGCGACCAGCGGGACCCGCACAGCCCTCGCGATGGAGCGCCGCCGTGGGGGTGGGGATCGCAGCGTTCGTCGTCGTCCGAGCGGCCGCCGCCCTCCGGTACCCGCGATATCACCCGTGCGACGACTGGGTCGTCTATCTGCACTTCCCACGTCTCCTGCTCGAGTCGGGCGGATTCGACGAGCCGTTTGGGATGCGGCGCCTCGGCGTGCTAGGTGCCGGCCCATTCCTACAGGGCTTCTTCTGGCCCTACTTCGGCGTCTCGGCCAACGCCGTCGCCGATGCAGTGTTTGGGCAGATCGCTGTGATTGGCGGTGCGATCGCCGTGCGGCGCGCGATCGCTCCCGCCTACCACTCCCGCACGGCGGATCTCGCGTTCGCTCTGGTCGCGTTGCTCGCGAGCCTGACGATTCCACATCTCAACACGCTTCCCGTACTGCTTCCCTTCGGTGGAACGTTGCTGCTCGCGGCGTTGCATGCGAGAAACGCGAGCCTCGATCCGTCGCGCGCGGCAGCTCGGCGCGATGCATTGCTGTTCGGAGTGCTCGCCGCGTGGCTGATCGGGCTTCGCGTCAGCAACGCCGTCTTTCCAGCTGCACTCTGGGCCATGGACTTCGCGCGCGGCCTATGGACGAAGGACCGCATGCGATTGAGAAACGGCGCGCTCGCCGCCGCAGCGACGGCGCTCGCGCTCGCGCCTTGGAGCGCGGCGCTTTGGCACTCCTCGAAGACGCCGCTCTTTCCGCTGTTTCTCGGGAACTACCGATTCGCGTCCATCTTCAGCGAGCCGTTGTCGGATCGTCAGGTCCTCGCCTTCGTCGCCGAGTGCCTCGCAGTCAATCGAATTCCCATGCTCGCCTTGCTCGTCGGCGTGGTCTGGGTTGCCGCGCGCAGCCTGCGCGGGATGTGCGTGCAGCTGGCCGCCGCAGTGATCGCGCTGGTCGTCGCGACTGCGGTCGCAACGACGGCGTTCGATAGCTACACGGTGCTCCGCTACTGCGCGCCCCTCGCTCTCCCTGCCTTCCTGGTCCTCGGCGCCGCCGTGGTGTTCGGCAGCGGCAGCGGACCACGCGGTTGGGCAACTCCGGCGGTCGTGGCGATCGCAGCGGCGTGGCTGCTGGTTCCGGTCACCGCGCACCTCGCGCTCGAACCGACGCGCTTCTCGAATGCATGGAACACCGGCCGCCATCTCGGCGAGTGGGCCTGGGGACTCCAGCGGCTGGCTGCCGCTCCGCTCGGGCGCGAAGACTTCGGCGGGCAGCCCCAGTATGAGGAGGCGCAGCGAAGACTCCCGACGGGTGCGCGGGTGGTGTCGGCCGCGGAGCAGGCCTACTTGTGGCGCCATGACATCTTCACGGTGCACGGCCTCGATTGCCTCGGCCAAGCGAGCCCCGATCCAGGCATGCCGTTCTTCAAGGGCGCCGAAGCAGTAGCCGACTACTTCACGTCCCTGGGTTACACGCATCTCGCATTTACGCCGCCTCGGCGTAGCCAATGCCTTTACTCGAACGCTTTCTGGCTCGCGCATCGCACGAAGGGCCAATGGATGTGGCGACAGTGGGCACCCTATTTTCTCGACTTCATGCGCACCCAACAAGCGCTCGCACGGTCGCGAAAGGTCGTGTTTCGCGGGCCGACGCTCGTGGTCGTCGATCTGCGCGAGCGCAGCAGAGTCGAGCAGTGACCTCGGCGAGTGATCCGCCTCGCCGTGTGCGTGCGCATCGCATGGCGCTGAGCGCGTGACATTCGAGGCGCTGACTCCGCCGCTCGCACTCGCCGTGGGGGCCCTCGGCGCGACGCGGCTCGCGAGCGCCGCGCTGCGCAGCAGCGACTCCGAGCTGCCCTTCGCGTTTCGCATCGTAGGCGGCGTCGCGCTCGTCACGGCGCTCGCCGGCTGGCTCGTCGCAGCGCACGCGTACTCGCGTTCTGCCGCGCTCGTGTTGTTGGGGATCTGCGCTCTCGGTTTCCTGGTCGCGCCGCGTGGGCGCCAGCTGCCGCCCCGCGAGCCTCGATCCGCCCTCGGAGTTGCGGGCGCACTCTGCCTCGCGCTGGTCGCGGTGTTCGTGCTCGCGCGCGCGCTCGCCGGCCTCCGCCACCCGCACTACAACCCGTGCGACGACTGGGTCGTCTATCTGCACTTCCCACGCCTCTTGCTCGAGTCGGGCGGCTTCGACGAGCCCTTCAGCATGCGCCGCCTCGGCGTGCTCGGCGCCGGCCCTTTGCTCCAAGGTTTCTTCTGGCCCGGCTTCGGAGTCTCGGCGAACGCGCTCGCCGATTCCGTGTTCGGACAGATTGCAGTCGTCGGCGGCGCATTCGCTGCGCACGACGCGTTCGCGCGCGACGATGCTCCGCGCTGGCAGCGGCTCGCGTTCGTGCTCGTCGCGTTGCTCGCGAGCCTCACGATCCCGCACCTCAACACCCTGCCGACGCTCCTACCGTACGGCGGCACGCTGATCCTGCTCGCGCTGCACGCGCGGCTAGTCCTGCGCGATCCCAGCCCGCAGAGTGCGCGGGATGCCCTGCTCTGGGGCGTGCTCGCCGCGTGGTTGATCGGACTGCGCGTGAGCAACGCGCCGCTGCCCGCAGCGTTGTGGGCGTTCGAGCTCGCGCGCGGCGCGTGGCTGCGGGATCGCGCGCGCCTTCGCCTGAGCGCGATCGCGGCGCTCGCGACGGGCGTGGCGCTGCTGCCGTTCTGCCTCTCGCTCTGGCAGTCATCGGGCACGCCACTGTTCCCGTTGTTCGCGGGCAATCACCGTTTCCCGTCGCTCTTCACCGAGCCGCTCACGGACCGCCAGCTGCTCTACTACGTGCTCGAATGTCTGCTCGCGAATCGCGTGCCGTTCCTCGCAGCGCTCGCTGCCGTCGCATTCGTGCGACGCGAGCAGCGAGTACTCGTCGCCGAGGTTGCCGCGGCGACGGGGCTGCTGCTGGTCTCGAATGCGCTCGCGACGACGGCCTTCGACAGCTTCACCGTGCTTCGATACTGCGCGCCGCTCGCGCTGCCGGCGTTCCTGTTGTTAGGCGCCAGCATCGCCTTCGCGCAAGGCCGAGTGGTGCCCCGCTGGCCGCGCGCCGCGCTGGTCGCGATCGCGGCGGCTTGGGCGCTGGTGCCGGTCACGACGCATCGCGTGTTCGACGCGGTGCCGTTCTCTCAGGGGAGCATCGCCGTGGAGCACACCGGCGAATGGCTCGCGGGCCTGCGCCGGCTCGCGCAGGATCCCTTCACGCTCGAAGATTTCGGCGGGCGGCCGCCCTACGAGGAGGCGCAGCGGCTGCTTCCGCCCGGCGCGCGTGTGGTCTCCACTGCCGAGCAGGCGTATCTCTGGCGCCATGATCTCCTCGTAGTGCACTCGCTCGATTGCCTCGGACAAGCGAGCCCCGATCCGGGCATGCCGTTCTTCGAGGGCGCCGAAGCAATGGCGTCGTATTTCACGTCGCTCGGCTACACGCATCTCGCGTTCACACCGCCGCGCCGCAGTTTCTGCCTGTACTCCGACAAGCACTGGCTCTCGCACAAGACCAAGGGCCAGTGGATGTGGCGCATGTGGGCGCCGTATTTCTTGGATTTCATGGCCACGCAGCGCGAGCTCGCGCGCACGCGCGAGGTCGTGTTCCGCGGCCCGACATTGGTGGTGGTGGACTTGCGGAAGCGCGCGGGCGCACAGGAGTCAGGCGTTCGCCTTGACCCCGCCGAGGCGCTTCGACCAGTCGCGGTGCTGGAACGCCCATAACAGCCAGAGCGCGCGCGCGACGTGGTCGAGCATCAGCACCGCCCACACCCAGATCAGGTCGGCGTGCAGCCACTTCGTCACGATCCACGCGCACGGCACGCGGAACACCCAGTTGCCGATCAGCGCCGAGACGAGCGGCGTCCAGGTGTCGCCCGCCCCGCGGAAGGCGCCGGCGAGTGTGAAGTGCAGCTGCATGAACGGCTGCGCGAACGCGAGGCACATCATGAACGGGATCAGCGCCTCCGCCGTGTGCGGGTCGGCAGCGCTGAACTCGGCGATCGGGCGGTCGGCGAGGTAGGCGATCGCTCCCATCCCGACCGCGACGACGACGGCGAGGCTCGCGGCGCGCTTTGCGGCGCGCTCCGCTTTCGCGAGGTCCCCGGCGCCGAGGGCTTGACCGACGATCGTCGCCGCGGCCTGCGAGAAGCCGTTGCCGGGGATCCACGAGAACGACAGCAGCCGCACGCCGATCGAGTACGCGGCCGTCGCGTAGGTGCCGAAGGTGCCGACGGCCGTCAGGTACGTGAGCATCGCGACTTGCAGGATCAAGCGTTCGCCGACGCCGGGCAGCGAGACACGGATCAGCGGCAACATCATCGCGCGCGCCGGGCGGAAGTCGCGAGCGCGGACGCCGAGCGCTCCGTCGGCGGGAGCGCGTAGCGTCACGATTGCGAACGCGGCGAGCGCGACGCACTGTGCGCCGAGCGTCGCCCAGCCCGCGCCGGCGAGGCCGAGCGGCGGCACGATGCCGGCGACGCCGAAGATCAGTAGCGGGTTCAGCCCGATCTTCGCGGCGGTCACGACGAGCGTGATCAGCATCGGCGTGATCGTGTCGCGGCTCGCGCGCAGCGCACTCTCGATCGTGAGGCTGAGGCCCATCAGGATCGACGCGGCCATCACGAGCCGTAGATAGATCGTGGTCGCGGCGGCGACGGCGGGCTCGATCCCGATCAACGAGAGAATCCAGCCCGGCTCGATGCCGAACACCGCGAACAGGATCAACGAAGTCGCGAGCGCGAGGATCAGTGCCGCCGCGAGCGCGTGGCGCGCCACGTCTCGTTGCCCCGCCCCGATCGAGCGCGCCATCAGCGCGACGCACGCGAACGAGAGCGCGAACAGCACGGCCTGCGCCAGCATGAAGACCTGTGCGCCCACACCGACGGCGGCCTGCGCCACCGCGCCGAGCTCCTTGACCATCAGCACGTCGACGGCGCCGACGATGCTCGCAAGCAGCATCGAGAGCATGACGGGCCACGCGAGCCGCAGAATTTCGCCCCGCGTCTGCGAGCGCCGCTCGCGCGGCGAGAGCAGGGCACCGAACGCGAGCGAGCCGGCCGGGTTCTGCGGGCCGCCCTCCGGATCGGGCATGCCGCCGATGTCGACCTCGACGTCATCGCTCGCGCTGCGCGTCCGACCGGGCGGCTCCTCGGCTTCTGCCATCGCGCTTACTTGCGCGTTTCGGCGGAGTCGAGCCTCGGCAGCTGGAAGACGACGCCTTCGTCGACGATGGGCTGGCTCTCCACGCGGCTCTCCGCGCCGCCGAGCACGCGCAGCCTCGCGACCACTTCCTGCACGATCGATTCGGGCGCCGAGGCGCCCGCCGTAACCCCCACCGTGCGCACGCCCGCCAGCCACTCCGCGCGCACGTCGCTCGCGCTCTGCACGAGGTGCGCAGCCACGCCGGCCTTTTGCGCGATCTCCACCAGCCGATTGCTGTTCGAGCTCTCCGGCGCGCCGACCACGAGCACCAGATCCGCCTCGGCCACGAGCCCCTTGACCGCATTCTGGCGATTCTGCGTGGCATAACAAATGTCGTCTTTGCGGGGCAGCCGGATCTGTGGGAAGCGCGCGCGCAGCGCATCCGTCACGCCGCGCGTGTCGTCCACCGAGAGCGTCGTCTGTGTGAGCACCGCGAGCTTCTCGGGCTGCGACAGATCGAGCGCCGCGACATCGTCCACGTTCTCGACGAGGCGCATGCGCTCTGGCGCGTGGCCCATCGTGCCCTCGACCTCGACGTGGCCCGCGTGCCCGACCAGCACGATCTCGTAGCCGTCGCGCGCGAAGCGCTGTGCCTCGAGGTGCACCTTCGTGACGAGCGGGCAGGTCGCGTCGATCGTGCGCAGGCCCTGCGCCTCCGAGGCCTCGCGCACCGCGGGAGAGACCCCGTGCGCGCTGTAGATCAGCAGCGCCCCGGGCGGCGCATCCTTCGGATCGTCCACGAACACGGCGCCCTTTGCCTTCAGCGACTCGACGACGTGGCGGTTGTGGACGATTTCGTGGCGCACGTAGACGGGGGGCCCGAAGCGGCTGAGCGCCTGCTCGACGATCTCGATCGCGCGGTCGACTCCGGCACAAAAACCGCGCGGGCTGGCCAGCAAGATTCGCATCGCGACCCAAGCTACGGAATGACGCCGCAGTCTGCCGGGCTAACCTGCACCCCCGAGCGTGAGCCCATTGGGTCAGACCCCATTGGCTCACCCAGCGGAGGAGAATTCCCGATGGCCGAGCTCGAAACATTCCGTGCGGAGATGCGCAGCTGGCTCGAGGCGAATGCGCCGCAGCGGCTGCGCGGCATGCCGGCCGACGAGCTCGAGGGGGTTTGGGCGGGGAAGAAGTGGAAGAACCCCGACCCCGACCAGAAGGCGTGGCTCGATCGCTGCGCTGCCCGCGGCCTGACGGCGCCGACGTGGCCCAAGGCGTACGGCGGCGGCGGGCTCTCGAAGGAAGAGGCGAAGGTGTTCGCCGAAGAGATGCGCCGCCTGCGCATGCCGCAGCCGCTCGTCGGCTTCGGCCTCACGATGATCGGGCCCACGCTGTTGCAGTACGGCAACGAGCAACAGAAGCAGGAGCACCTCCCGAAGATTTGCCGCGGCGAGGTCCGTTGGTGTCAGGGCTACTCCGAGCCGGGTGCAGGCTCCGACCTCGCGGGCCTGCAGACCCGCGCGGAGGATCGCGGCGATCACTACATCCTGAATGGCACCAAGATCTGGACTTCTTATGCGGACAAGGCGGACTGGATCTTTGCGCTCGTCCGCAGCGATCCGACCGCGAAGAAGCAAGAAGGCATCACGTTCATTCTGATCGACATGGAGACGCCGGGCGTCTCGGTCTCGCCAATCCTTCTCATTAGCGGCACCTCTCCCTTCTGCGAGACGCACTTCAAGGACGTGAAGGCGCTCAAGAGGAACATCATCTTCAAGGAGCACGCCGGCTGGACGGTCGCCAAGGCGCTGCTCGGCCACGAGCGCACGATGGTGGCCGAGGCGTTCGGCGGTGGTGGGGGCTCGCGCAAGACGCTGGCGGATCGCGCGCGGCAGTACGTCGCGAGCGACGCGAGCGGACGCGTGATGGATGCCGCGTCGCGCGAGGCGATCGCGCGCATCGAGATGGATACGCGCGCGTTCGGGTTCACCATGCAGCGCTCGCGCGACGCCGCGAAGGCGGGGCATCAGCCCGGGCCGGAGAGCTCGATGTTCAAGGTCTACGGCACCGAGCTGAACATGCGTCGCCAAGAAATGCTGGTGCGGCTCGCGGGCCCGCAGTCGCTCGGCTGGGAGGGTCCAGGCTTCACCGACGAAGAGCTCGCGACCACGCGCGATTGGCTGCGCTCGC
>JANNKN010000335.1:0-12380 GCA_031396315.1 Deltaproteobacteria bacterium | reverse complement strand
CTCCGACGCTGTGACCGGATCCGTCGCAGCGTGGGGGTAGTGTCTTTCGCGTGAGCCAGCTCTCGATGACATTCGAAGCTCCGCGCGGCGAGGCGCCGAGCGAGCGCGTGTTGATCGCACAGGGTCCGCGCGAGGCCGAGGCGCTGCTTCTGCGCGCGATCGCGCAGGAGATCGCGACCGCGCGCGCGAACCCGCGTCTGCTCGCGACGCCGGTGCGCGTGATCGTGCCCTCGCGCAGCTTGCGCGAGCACGTGGCGGCGCGGCTCGCGCAGGCGCACGGGGGGCTCGCGGGAGTGGTGGTGCAGACGCTGCGAGGGCTGTGCCACGAGCTGCTGCGTGGCGACGCTTCGCCGCTGCGCAGTGGCGAAGCGCTGGTGCCGATCCTCGTGCGCCGCGCGGCGGCTGCGGAGCCCGCGCTCGCAGCGCAGCTCGCGCACCTCGACGATGGCTTCGCCGCGGTCGATGCCACCGTGCGCGATCTGCTCGACGCCGGCCTCAGCGAGCACAACGCGAGCGCCGCGCTCGAAGCGCTCAGCGGGCGCGGTGAGGTATCGGACGCACGCGCGCAGGCCGTGGTCGCGGTCGCGCTATCGGTCGTGCGCGCGCTTGGGGCGCTCGGGCTCGCGCCGCGCTCGGCGCTCTTTACGCAGGCCGCGGAACGGGTTCGCGTCGGCGCGCTGCCTGCGCGTGCCGTTTGGATCCACGGCTACGCCGACGTCACGGGCGTGCAGCTCGACGTGCTCGAAGCGCTCGTGCTGAACGCGGCCGCTCGCGTCGTGCTCGACCACCCGCCGGATCCCGCCGCACTCGCTGCCGGCGCGCTCGCTGGTGCGTTCACGCAGCGCCTGAGCCTTCGCCTCGGCGCGGGCGCTGCGCCGCTCGCGCGCGAGCTCGCGGCGCCGGAGCTCTCGTTGCTACGCGCTTCCGGCTCGCATGCGGAGGTGCGCGCAGTCGCTGAGCAGATTCGCTGCACGCTCGATGCGGGCGCCGCGCCGGAATCGCTAGCGATCGTCGCGCGGGATCTTGCGCCGTATCGCTTCGCACTCTCCACGCATCTGCGCCGTCTCGCGATTCCGTTCAGCGGCGGCGAAGGCTTCAGCGGTCCCGCCGGCCGCCGCATCCAGGCGTTGCTCACGTGGCTCGAGCTCGGCGCGCGCGCGCCGGCGGATCGCTGGCTCGAGGCCCACGCGAACCTGCGCGGCGCGGACGATCTGCGCGTCGCGTTCCACGGCATCGGTGCGGGCCGCATCGCCGCCATCGCCGAGCTGAATCTTCCAGAGCTCCTAAGTGAGGACGCGGAATACGTACTGCCGGTTCGCCGTTCGCTCGCCACCGCGATCGAGGGCGATCCTGCAGGCGCGACGGAAGGCGACGAGGACACCGAGCTGAATGACGGCGCGAGCGAGCGTGTGCCGGAGCGCTCCGGCTCGCGCCTGAAGTCCGTGCGTCGCAGGGTCAAGCGCGAAGTCCTCGAAGCGGCCTGCGCAGCAGCGGCGCGTGCGATCGAGGCGCACCAGCGATTGCGCGAGCCGCAGCCGCTTCACGCTGCGCTGCGCACGCTGCTCGAGTTCTCAGCAGGCGAACTCGGCTGGCGTTGGGATACACCGGGCCGCAGCGAGCTCGCGGCCGCGTGCGCCGAGCTCGAGGAATCTTCGCCCGCGAGCTTCTCGCTCGACGGCGGTGAGCTGCGCATCCTGCTGCGTCGCGCACTCCGAACCGCGGGCATCGCGCCACTCGGCGGGAGCGGCGGCGGCGTGCGCGTCATGACGGTGACGGAAGCGCGTGCGCACACGTTCGCGCAGCTGTTCGTGATCGGCGCGAATCGCGACGTCTTCCCGCGCAGCTTCCAAGAGGACGCACTGTTGCCGGACGCCCAGCGGGCGCGGCTCGAAGCCGTGCTGCCCGACATCCCGATCAAGCGCCGCGCGATCGACGAGGACCGTTACCTGTTCGCACAGCTCGCAGACGCAGCGCCGCGAGTGCAGGTTTCGTGGCAGGGCATTTCCGATGATGGGAAGGAGCGCCCGGCATCGCCGCTGGTCGAGCGGCTCGGTCGGCCGAAGAGCGAGATCGCGACGGCGCGGCCGGCGTGGGAGCCGGAAGCGACGCGCGGCCCGCGCCCAGCGCACGAGCACGCGCTCACGGCGCGACTCGCAGGCGCGCGCGTGGCGGGCGATCGCGCTGAGGAGCTGGCGCTCGGACCGGGCGGCGGGCGCATTGCGGCGGCGCGCCGCGCGGCAATCGCGGAGCTCGACGCACCGGCGGCGGCGCACCTCGGGCCGTACTTCGGCCTAATTGGCGCGGGCGTCGATACGCGCACGCTCCCGGTCTCACGCCTCGAAGGTGCGGTGCGCTGTGGCTGGCAGGTCTTTCTCGAGCACGTGCTCGGCCTCGTGCCGCCCGTCGACGCGCTCGCGGCTCTGCCCGAGCTGACGGGCTTGATGCTCGGCAACACGGTGCACGGCCCGCTCGAGGAGATCGCGCAGCGGGCGAACGTCGCGACCGAGATCACACTCGCGGAGGCACTGCAACGCGAAGCGCAGCCCGTGCCGTGGCCGAACGAAGCCGAAGCCGAACGCATCCTGCTCGGGGTCGCGCAAAAAGTTGCGCGCGAAGAAGGCGTCGTGCTGCCGGGCTTCGCGCAGCTGCTCGCGCGGCGCGCGCGCGGTGTGCTCGCGCGCGTCGGCGAAGCAGATTGGCCGAGCGGCCTGCGCAGCGCGGTCGTTGGCGTCGAGGTGCGCGGCGAGCGCACGATCGAAGGCGGCGCCGTGCCGATCGCAATCACGTTCCGCGCCGACCGCGCCGACCGCGTGAATGGCGCGCTCGAGCTCACCGACTACAAAACCGGCGCGCCCTTCACGCGCGCAGCGGACGCAGCCGGGCGCGAGAGCATGCTGCGCAAGCGCGTCGACATCGGGCTGCTGCTCCAAGCCGCAGCCTACGCGCTCGCCGTCGGAGAATCGGGACGCGGCCGATACCTCTACGCGCACGCCGATCTCAATCCGCAGCTCGCCGAGGTGGCCGTGCGCGCGAACGATTCGCTGGCCCGTGGCTTCGATGCAGCAGCTCTCTCGATCACGCGTGCGTGGCGCGCGGGGGCGTTCGTGCCCCGGCTTGCGAAGCAAGGCTCGAAGGACGAAGGCGAGGCGTGCAAAAGTTGCCGCGTCGCCGAGAGCTGCCTGCGCGGCGATTCGGGTGCGCGCCTGCGGCTCGCGCGCTGGCGCGACGCCGGGCCGCAGCCGGGCGAGCCCGCGCCGATCGCAGCGGCGCGTGCGTTGATCGCACTCGGCAAGGGCGCGAAATGAGCGACGCCGCCGCGCGCCGCTTGGCGCAGCTCGAGTTCGCGCAGCCGCTACTGCTCGAAGCCGGCGCCGGCACCGGCAAGACGGCCGTGCTCGTCGCGCGCATCGTCGCCTGGTGCCTCGGCGAAGGTTGGCGCCGCGCCGCGACCCAGCGCGACACCGACGACGCGATCGCGCGCGAGGTGTCGTCGCGCGTCGTCGCGATCACCTTTACCGAGGCCGCCGCCGCCGAGATGGCGAGCCGGATCGCGAGCGCGCTCGCCGAGCTGGTCGCGGGCGAGCTCCCCGTCGGCGTGTGCGCAGAGGCGCTGCCCGCAAGCCTCGCAGAGCGCTCGAGCCGAGCCCGCGCGCTGCGCGGCGCGCTCGATCACCTCACCGTGCGCACGATCCACGCGTTCTGCCGACGGCTGCTCGCGAGCCATCCGCTCGAGGCGGGCCTGCACCCGCAGCTCGTCGTCGATGCCGACCAACAGCTCGCCGCTCTCGCCGCGCGCGAGGTGCTCGAGGAGCGCCTGCTCGCCGCGTTCAGTGAGGGCGGAGACGCGCGCGGATACGCCGAGCTCGCCGAGGCGCGCATCGGGCCTGCGGATCTCGAGACTGCGCTGATCGCGCTGCTCGGCGAGGGCGCGCGCGCCGCAGATCTCGGCGAAGCAGCGCTCGCAGACCCGGCATACGCCGCGTTCGGTGCCTCGCTCCAAGCCGCGCTCGCCGCGCTGATCGCGGCGGACGGCGGTCGCCTCGCGAAGGGGAAGCGGGTCGACAAGGCGCAGGAGGTGATCGAGGTCAGCCGCGGATTGAGCGAGTGGCTCGGAGAGAGCGGGCCTCTGTCGCAGCGGAAGCTCGAGCATGCGGACGTCGAAGCTCTGTTCGCCGAGTCCTTGTGCGCTCGCGTAGCGAAGTGGGTGACGACCGCCCCCAAGGCCTTCTCAGACTCGGAGAGGAAGGCACTCGGCAACGACATCGACGGGGTTCGGAAGGCCGCGGCCGCGCTGCATCCGCTGGTTTCGCATCTCGCGAAGCTGAAGCCCGCGCCGCTCGCAGCAGCGCGCGACGTGCTCGCCGAGCTACTGCGCGACGCGCGCGAGCGGCTTCGCGCGCGCGGTGTCGCGACCTACGGCTCGCTGCTGCGCGACGCGCGCGAGCTGCTCGAGAACGCCGAAGTCGCGCGCGCGGTGCGCGGCGGAATCGATCAGCTGCTGGTCGACGAGTTCCAGGACACCGACGCGACACAGTGCGCACTGCTTGCGTCGCTCGCCTTCGGGAGCGGCGACCGCCCGACGCTGTTCGTGGTCGGCGATCCCAAGCAGTCCATCTATGGCTGGCGCAATGCCGACCTCGCCGCCTACGACGAATTCAAAGCGCGACTCATCGCCGAAGGCGGGAGCGCCCAAGTGTTACGCGTGAGCCATCGCTCGGTGCAGCCAATCCTCGACGAGGTCGAGCGCTTGGTCGCGCCCGTGATGCACGCGCGGCACGGGCTTCAGCCGAAGTTCGAGCCGCTCGAAGTCTCGGAGCGGCGTCGCGGCGAATGCGGCTTCATCGCGGGCGGACGCGCGGCCGTAGAACACTGGATCGGCTTCGACGTGGACGCGCACGGTGTCGCGTCGCCGCCCGATGCGCGCACGCAGAGTGCTCGCGAGGCGCGCGCCGTCGCCGACGATCTCGTGCGCTTGCGCCGCGACCACGGCGCGGCATTCGGCGAGATCGCGATCTTGCTGCGCGCGACCACCGAGCTTCCGGTCGTGCTCGGCGCGCTGCGCGAGGCGGGCGTGCCGTTCGTGGTCGAGCGCGAGACCGCTTTCTACCAACGCCGCGAGGTGGTCGATGCGCTCGCGCTCGTGCGCTGCGTGCTCGACCCGCACGATCAGATCGCGCTGCTGACGACGCTGCGCTCCCCGAACGTGGGTGTGCCCGACGCCGCGTTGATCCCGCTGCTCGAGCATTGCTCGCCCGCCCTGATCGCGAAGCTCGGCGAGGATCCCCACGCACTCGCTGCCGCGCGCGAGAAGCTAGGGGCCGCCGCGCGTGCGACGCCGAGCGACGTGCCGGGCTTGGCTGCGCTCGCCGGCTGGCCCGACGCAGCGCTGCGCTTCTTCGAGGATCTCGGAGCCCTGCGTCAGGCGTTCGCGACGCTGCCAGCCGATCGCTTCGTCGAGCTGCTTCGCACGCGCACCGGGATCGAGGCCACCGAGGCCGGCCGCCGGCTCGGCGCCCACCGCGTTGCGTCGCTCGATCGCATCTTCCGCGACCTCGTCGAGTGGGCCGACGCGCTGCACGGCTCGCCGAGCCAGCTGCTCGCGGCGTTGCGTCGCTCTGGCGGGCTCGCGCGCGAGCACCAGGAGGGTCGCCCGACCTCGCTCGCCGAGGACGCCGTGCACGTGCTCACGGTGCACCGCGCGAAGGGCCTCGACTTCAAGCACGTCTACCTGCTCCAGCTCCACCGCGATGAGGGCGGGCGTGCACAGTCGAAGCCGACCCAGGTCTGGCGCGGAGCGCGCGCGAGCGAATACCAACTGCTCGGCCTCGCGACGCCGGGCGCGTGGGCGCCGATGGCGCGCTCGCGCGAGCGCGAAGGCCTCGAGCGCATCCGTCTGCTGTATGTCGCCGCGACGCGCGCGAAAGATCGGCTCGTGCTCTCGTCGTCTGCAGACCGGCCCGCGGAGCCGCCGCCGCCCGAGAGCGTGAAGAAGCTCGGCCACTTGCTGCTGCATCGCGTGGGAGGGTTGGCGCTCCCGGGCGCCGACAGCGCTCAGGCTGCGCTCGGCGTCAGCGGCGTGCTCTTTCGGCATCTCGCAGATTCGGGCGACAGCGAGCCCGAGCAGCTCTCCGCGCGCGGGCCGGAGAACGAGATCTCCATCGAACGCGTCGAGCGCGATGCCGCGCAGCTCGCGCTGGCGCAAGCCGAGGCGGAGCGGCGCGAGGCGCGCCCCGTGCAGCGCGTCGCGTCGGAGCTCACGCACGACGACGAAGCCGGTGCGCAGCGCTCGCTTTCCGACGACGCGGAGCCACCGGTGCACGCTGAGCGCCCCGATCGCGATCGCCGCATCGCAATGGCCGCCGGTACCGCCGTGCACGCCGCGCTCGAGCACGTGGACTTCGCAAGCGATGCGAGCGCGCTGACCGAGCATGGCGCGCGCGAGATCGCGCGAGCGCTCGCGGTGCTGGAGCCGGCGGACGAGCGCGCCGCCGCCGAGTCGCGCGCGCGCGCGATCTGGCAGCGCGCGTGCTCGGGGCCACTGCTCGCGCGCCTGCGTTCGCTCGCGCCACGAATCCTCGCGCGCGAGCTGCCCGTGCTGCTCGATCCGCGCGAGCTGCCGCCCAGCGACGACGCGCCGGTGGGCTTCATCTCGGGCGCAATTGACCTGCTGTACGAGGACGAGCGGGGCGACATAGTGGTGGCTGACTACAAGACCGACGACGTGACCGACGACGCCGATCTGGACAAGAAGAAGCGGCAATACAAAGAACAGGGCGGCGCCTACGTCAACGCCGTGCAGCTCGCACTGGGACTCGCTGCGCCGCCGAGGTTCGAGCTGTGGTTCCTGGACGCGGGAGTCGTCGAGAGCGCTTGAAACCGCAAATCGGCGCACGCGCCGCCGGTGCTAGAGACTCTCGACGGGGCTCCAGCGCGAGCCGGAGAAGAGCGCCCGGATCGCGGTGAGGGCCTCTCGTTCGCGCTCGGCTGGGGCGCCCCGCAAGAGCCGCCACGGAGCGCTCTGTGCGCGCAGTACGTCCTCGAACCAGCCGTGCATGTCGTGCCGGATGGCTTCTCCGTCGCGGATTCCGTCTTGGGTGAACGGTATCTCATCTCCGGCGAGGAGGTAGAGGTGGCAGAGATCCCGCGCGGCGATGCGGTCGACTTCGGGGTGCAGCGATCCCATGTAGCGGCGATGCCAGAGCGATGTCGCGAAGGCATTGGTGTCGCAGATCAGGACGCGATTCGCCGCACGCGCGGCGGTGTGCTCGCGACGCTGCTGCTCGGCAGCGATCTCCACGAACTCATCGGAGCGCCACTCACCGTCGCCTCGGCGATACTTCGCGAGCGTGAACTCGCGCCCAAATTCGGGGACCCACGGCGTGCCCAAGCGACGCGCGAGCGACTCTGCGAGCGAGGTCTTCCCAGTCGATTCCGCGCCCACGAGGCAGACGCGCTGCGCGTACCAGGCGCGCACCGGCGCAGGCAGGAACTCCCAGTTCGCGTAGGGATCTGCTCGCACGGCAGTGCCCGAGATCGGAGCGCGTGAACGCTCCGGATCCACCCAAACGTGGGTGCAGCCCATCGCGTGCGCCCAGGGCTCCCCGTAACGCTCGGAGGTGAACGCCGCGTCGGGGCGCGCTCCGAGCCAGCGGAGCGTGAGTAGGGCCCAGAGCGCCGAGTCGTCGGGGTCGTAGTGATCGTCGATCCGGCGAACCACCGCGGACGGGTGGAGCTCGCGCAACCACGCAACGCGCATCTCGCCGGGAATCGGATCGGTCGCGCGTTCGCAGAGGATCACGTCGACGCGCGCGCAGCGCGAGATAGCCGCGTCGATCACGAGCGAGTGGCCTCGATGTGGCGGGAGAAACTTCCCCACGACGACGCCGCGCCCGAACGTCAAAGCAAAGGCTCGCTCGCGCGTTCCGCGTCGAATGCTCGCCACCAGTCGCGCAGCCCGACTACGCACATCGCGAGGAATATCGCGTAGAGCACCGCGGTGAGCTGGAGCCCACGGCTCAGGTACAGCGGCACGTAGATCAAATCCGCGAGAATCCAGAGCGCCCAGTTCTCGAGGCGCTTCCTGCCCAGCAAATACTGGCCGCCAAGGCTGATCGCGGTCGTGAGCGCGTCGAGAAGGGGCGCTGCGCCGTGGGCGACGATCAGGACCTCACGCAGGACGGCCGTCGCGAGCGGAATCGCGACGGCGACGCCGACCCATTCCCAGCGCTGCATGCGGGAGATCGGGCGCGTCGGCCGGCCGCGTCGGGCTAGCCACCACCACCACCCGTAACAACCGAGAGAGAAGAACACGGCCTGGAGCGCCATGTCGGCGTAGAGCCGGGCCTCTAGGAAGAGTGCGAAGAAGAAGACGTTGTTGAGCAGCCCGATCGGCCAGGTGAGTACGTGTTGGCGAACGGCAAGCCACACGCACACGCCGCCCGACGCAAACCCGAGTGATTCGGTCCACGAGAAGGGCAGCAGTCCGGCACCTACGCCCGCGAGCAGCACCAGGGAACCCGCCCAGAGCGCGAGAACTTCGGTCCGCGGCAGAGTCAGCCCTCGGGACACACGGAGGTCCTCTTCAGAACCGCAGCAGCTCAGTGCGGCGTTCCCCGAGATCCGCCGGCAGGAAGGCTCGCTCCAGCCACTCGCGCAGGTCTCTCGCGGCGCGCTCGGTCTTACGTTTCCGGAAGTAGTCCCAGGCAATTCGTGCAGGCCCAAGAATCACCATGAACACGACGAGAATCCTCGAGAAATCCTGGGTGCTCCGCGAAAGCGCCACCACGGCGGCGATGAACAGAAGGCCGACCGCCACCTCGATCGCGAGCCTTCGTGGATCGGGCCTTGGATCCCGGTTCGTCTCGAAGCACGCGATCTGCATCGCGGTTCCGGCGCCGTCGGGCGTGATCTCACCACGCAACGCGAGCGTACCTCCGGGACACCACAGGCCGGTGTCGCTCGCGATTAGATGGAGCACGGGACCCTGCGAGCGATCCTCGATACGCCAGCCGGAAAGTGGGTTCTTCGCGTGCCGCAGCCGCGCGACTCGCTCTTGGGCCGCGGCCGGCGCTTCGTCGCTGCGCATGCTCAGGCTGCAGAGGGGTCCCGCGTCGTGGAGCACGCGCCAGAGCCGCTGAATCGAGGATGTGCGAGCCGTGCTCATCACTGCCTCCCTAGAAGCGCAACAACTCTACTTCCATTCGCGCCAGATCCACCACACCCACCGCATTATGCCCATCCAGCATCCCCGCGCACTCGCCCGGATTGAAGAGCAGCGCGCCGCCGCGCCGCTCGAGCACGAGTCGGTGATTATGACCGTGCAGCACGAGATCGTGCTCCGCGAGCAGCGCGTCGTCGATCTCGTATGGATCGTGGATCACGCCGACGCGTCGCCCGGCGGCCTCGAACGAGAGGCTGCCGTCGACGAGCTGCATTGCGTATCGCGCCGCGACCGGCGCGATCGTCTCGCGCTCGTCGTTGTTGCCGTAGACGCCGACCAGCGGCGCGTGCAGCCGCGCGAACAGCTCGAGCGTGCGCGCCTGGGTGATGTCGCCGGTGTGCACGACGCGCGCGACGCCTGCGGCATTCAGCAGCTCAACGATGCGCTGCACGTTGCGAAGATTGTTATGGGTGTCGCTGACGACGGCGATGCGCACGCGGGCTCCGTGAGAACCGGCGCAGGGTAGGCGGCGGCGGGCGAATTGCGACCGGTCCTGCGGAGCCTTGCTCGAATGGGTCTCGCTGCGCGCGCCGCTCGCACTGGTCTACCGTGCGCGCTTCCACCCGCCGAGAGGAGAGCGCGCGATGACTTATCAGACGATTCTGGTCGACAAGAGCGAGGGCATTCAGACGATCACCTTGAATCGGCCCGAGCGCTTGAATGCGTTGAACGGCCAGATGTTGCTCGACACGATCGCGGCCCTCGATGATGCCGACGCCGACGACACGATTCGCGCGATCATCTTCACCGGTGCGGGGCGCGGCTTCTGCGCGGGCGCCGACCTCGGCAGCGGAGGGGGCACCTTCGATCACAGCGCCCGCGAGCAGCGCCGCGAACACCGCGACGGCGGTGGGCTGCTCACGCTGCGCATCTTCGCCTGCAAGAAGCCGGTGATCGCGGCGATCAACGGGCCCGCAGTCGGCGTCGGCTCGACCATGACGCTGCCGATGGACATCCGCATCGCGAGCGATCAGGCGCGCTTCGGCTTCGTGTTCGCGCGCCGCGGGATCGTGCCGGAGGCAGCCAGCTCGTACTTTTTGCCGCGCGTGGTCGGCATCTCCCAGGCGATGGAGTGGGTCGCGACCGGGCGCGTGTTCTCGGCACAGGAGGCGCTCGCGGGCCGGCTCGTCTCGCGCGTGGTGCCGCACGCGGAGTTGATCGCGACGGCGCGCGCACTCGCGCGCGAGATCGCGGACAACACCAGCGGTGTCTCGGTCGCGCTCTCGCGCCAGATGCTGTGGCGCATGCTCGGCGCCGATCATCCGATGGAGGCGCACAAGCTCGATTCGCGCATGATTCACGCGATGGGCGCGTCGACAGACGCCTACGAGGGCGTGCAGAGCTTCCTGCAGAAGCGGCCCGCGAAGTTCACGATGCGGGTCTCGCGGGATCTGCCGCAGCCGTATCCGTGGTGGCCGGAGCGCCCGTTCTCCGAGACGCCGGCCAAGAAGACGTCGGCGAAGAAGGCAGCCGCGAAACCGGCCGCTCTCGCGAAGCCGGTGCCGAAGGCGAAGCCGAAGCCCAAGGCGCGCAAGCGGAAGTGAGCGCGGCCTAATTCGCTGCGGAGCTCGTCTCGGCGCTGGCGCCCACGGCGCCGGCGAGCGGAGCTTTCTCGAGCGGCAGCTCGACTTGAAAGCGCGCGCCGCGTTCGCTCGGCACGAGCGTGAGGCGGCCGCCGTGTCGCTCGACGAGCTGCCGCGTCACGGCGAGACCGAGGCCGGTGCCTTCGCCGGCGGGCTTGGTCGTGAAGAACGGCTCGAAGATGCGCTGCGCGAGCTCGGGCGAGACGCCGGGGCCACTGTCCGAGACTTCGAGCACGGCGCGCCGATCGTCGGCGAAGGTGGCGATGCGAACCGCGCCGCCGCCGCCGGCTGCGCGCACGGCCTGGATCGCGTTGATCACGAGGTTCGCGACGACTTGCCCCAATAAATTGCGGTCGCCGCGCACAGCGGGCACGGGTGCCAGGCGCGCGTCGATCGCAACGTCGTCGCGCGCCTCGAAACGAAGCGTCGGCAGCGTCGATTCGACGACTTCGCTGAGGTTGACTTCAGCGAAACCCGCGCCGCCCTGGGCCGACATCCGTAACAATTCCGCGACGATTCCGCGCAGGCGCCCGACTCCCTCCTCGGTCTCGGCGAGTACTTCCTCGAGCTCGGGGTCGTCGCTGCCTCCCGTGGCCAGCTCTCCCAAATAGTTGAGGTTCGAGCGAATGAACGCGACGGGGTTGTTGATCTCGTGCGCGAGGCCGGCGGCGAGCGTGCCGAGCGCGGCGAGCCGCGCGCCGTGCGCGAGGCGCAAATCGGTTTCGCGCAGCTCGCGGGCGCGCCCTTCGGCCGCGAGTTGCAGCAAGTCGGCGCTCGCCTCGACGCGCTCGATCACTCCGACGAAGCGGCGGAGCATGAGCGAGGAGTAGACGATGTTCACGAAGGTGAAGGCGAGCGCAGCCAGAAAGGGTGCGTCGATGAAGCCCGAGAGCACGAACATGTCCGAGATGACCGCGGCGCCCGAGCCCGCCATCATCGCGGCGATGAGTTGGCGGTCTGCGTCTCTGCGCCCGGCTGTTCGCGTGCGCCACATCGCTGCGGCGGTCGCGACGATCGTCGTCAGCGGCGCGAACATCCCGAGCGGTGTCAGCGCGACGTCGGTGTACTGGAGACCGAGCACGCCGGTGCCCCGCAGGACGACGCCCTCGCCGTAGAGCACGCCTGGAATCCAGCCGAGCACGACCCACAGCAGCGACGCGCCCGTAGCGAGCAGCGAGTGAAGCCGCATGTCCTGCCGATACAGCCGCTCGATGAAGCGCACGTTTCCGACATAAATCGGGATCGCGAGCAGCACGAGCGCCGTACGCGCGAACACCGCCTCGCCGCGAGAATCGGAGGCGTACATCAGGCCGGTGCCGATCAGGATGAACGAGCCGGTCAGCGAGGCGATCGCGAGTGCCCGGTGACGGAGTTCGTCGCGCCGGTGGAGCCAGACGCTGAAGTTGACGCCGGCGGTGAACAGCCCGAGCACGAGCGGCGCCACGAACGCGAGCACGACGGCGCTCATGCGGGAGTCCAATCGGGCGGAGCAGCGGGGAACATCACGACGACGCGCGTTCCGGCTGCGCCGCTCTCGAATTCGACGGTTCCGCCGTGTCGCTCGACGAGTTGCTTCG
>JANNKN010000299.1:0-4420 GCA_031396315.1 Deltaproteobacteria bacterium | reverse complement strand
GCGGGCATCAGCGGGGTGCTTTCGCGCGCACTGCCGCCCAAGCGTGGCGACTTCGCATGGCGCGCCGCGTTCCTGCTCGGGCTTCCACTTGGGGCCACCGCGATGATCCGCGCGACGCACGACCTGCACGGCTTCGCGATCAGCGAGAGCTGGCCGCTGCTGATCGCGGGCGGCTTGCTGGTCGGCTTCGGCACCGCGCTCGGAAATGGTTGTACGAGCGGCCACGGCGTGTGCGGCGTCGCGCGCGGATCCCGCCGCAGCATCATCGCGACGTGCACCTTCATGGCGAGCGCGATGACGACGCTGTTCGTACTTCGCCACGTGCTCGGGGGCGCGTGATGCAGATCCTCGCCGCGCTGCTGAGCGGCCTCGTGTTTGGCGCTGGCCTCGCGCTCGCCGGCATGACCAACCCAATGAAGGTGCTCTCGTTTCTCGACGTCGCGGGCGCCTGGGACCCGACGCTCGCGCTGGTGATGGGCAGCGCGCTCGCGGTGAACGCCGCGGCCTACGCGCTCATCAAGCGCCGACCGAAACCGCTCTTCGCCGCGGCATTCGCACTGCCGACGCGCGCCGATCTCGACGCACGCCTGTTAGGGGGCGCAGCCCTCTTCGGCGTCGGCTGGGCGCTCGTGGGGCTCTGCCCCGGCCCCGCGCTCGCGAGCCTCGCGCGCGGCGACGCGCACGTGCTCGGCTTCGTAGCGGCGATGGGTGGGGGGATGCTCGCCGCCCGAAAGCTTGCGTAGGGGACGTACTTGCGTAGCTCTCGCTCGCGCCCGATCGGTCGCTAGCGTTCGGCGCTCGCCCCCCGGTCCCGCGAGAGAGAGCGCTCATGCCTCGCGGTCCTCGAATCGACGCGCCTGGGCTCGCGCATCACGTCTGGCACCGCGGCGTCGGCCGCATGGATGTCTTCCGCGACGATGTCGATCGCGAGGAATTTCTGGCTCGCTTCAGAAAGCTCCTCGCCGAGCAATGCGTGCGCTGCTTCGGCGTCGTGCTGCTGTCGAACCACTATCACGCAGCGCTACAGACGGGCCACGAGCCGCTCTGGAAGCTGATGCATCGGCTCGCAACGGGCTATGCGGCGTACTTCAACGCACGGCATGGTCACGCCGGGCACCTCTTTCAGAACCGCTACGGCTCGCGCGTTCTCGCAAGCGACGAGGAACTCGCGACGGTCGTCGTCTACCTCGCGCGGAATCCATTGGAGGCGCGGATGGTTCGCGACGAGTCGGCGCTTCGGCAGTATCGATGGTCGAGTTATCCGGCGCTGATCGATCCGCGGGCTCGGAGCTACGGCGTTGCCGTCGCGGCGGCACTCTCGTTGTTCGGGCGCTCGAGCGCCGACGCCCGAGCGCAGCTTCGGGCTCGCGTCGCGCGCGGCGTGACGTGGCCGACCGCGGCGCCCGATGAACGCCTGCACGCGTGGCCAGCGCTGAGCCCGCAGCGAGCGTCCTGCTTCGCGGCGATCGCGCAGGAGGCGTGCGCTCGCTTGGAGGCGGAGCCACGAGAAGTTCGCGGACGCTGTCGCCGCGCCGAGGTGGTCGGGGCGCGTGCAGACATCGCATCATTGGCGGCGCGTGCAGGCTTCAGCGGGCGGGAGATCGCGCGCGAGCTCGGCGTCTCGGAGTCCGCTGCGAGTCGGCTCATCCGATCGCGCAAGTCGTCGCGCGGGTGAGCTACGCAAGTGCGTCCCCTACGCAATTTCCCACTGCGGAATCTTGAGCACGTCGCCCGTCTGCGGATCCTTCACTTCCTCGAAGCAGACGCGCACGCGCTGGCCCACGGCGACCTCGCGCGGCGCGCGGTTCAGCACGTTGCCGATCACGCGTACGCCGGGCACGTCGTCGATCGCGACGAGCACTACCACGTACGGGACGCGGTCCTTCAGCGCGGGGTGCACGGCGTAGTGCGCGACGGTGAGGCTCTCGATGCGTCCGAGGCCGGCGCTCGCGCGCTCGCTGAACGCGAAGGATTGGCACTCGCTGCACACGTCGGTGGGTGGGTGCTGCGCCACGCCGCACTTCGCGCAGGCTTGGAACACGAGCTTGCCCGCGGTGAAGAAGCGCTTCGTGAGCGCGTCGGTGCCGGGCAGCATCCAGTCGTCGCCGAGATAGCGAGTCATTCGGGGAGTCTCCTCAGGCGCAAAACAGCACCGCGCTGCCGGGTGCGAAGCCAGGGCCTGCGACCGCGAGCGACAGCTCGACGTTCGCCACCTGCGCGGTGCTCTCGCCGCGCACCTGGCGCACGGCCTCGACCACGCCTTCGAAGCCGTGGATGTAGGCCTCGCCGAGGTTGCCGCCGCTCGTGTTCACGGGCAGCGCGCCGTTCGGCGCGAGCAGGCGCCCGTTCGCGACGAACGCCTCGATGCCCTCGGGCGGCGCGAGGCCCATCTCGCACATCGCGATCAGCACGGGGCCTGTGAAGTTCTCGTAGAACTGCGCGACGTCGAGATCCGCGGGTGTGACGCC
This sequence comes from Deltaproteobacteria bacterium, assembly GCA_031396315.1. Classification (GTDB taxonomy): domain Bacteria; phylum Myxococcota_A; class UBA9160; order UBA9160; family UBA6930; genus VGRF01. The sequence goes on along the minus strand of JANNKN010000299.1, from coordinate 1,952 downwards.
GGATTGCTCCCAGATCGCGTTGCCGACGATGCGCTTGTGTGCGGTCGGAAAGCTCCGCTCGTTGAACGCGCCCGCGCCGTCGCCGGGGCCGAGCCCCTGAGAAGCGGCGAGGATAGGCACCGGCTTTTTGCGCAGATCGCGCGCGCGCTCGGGGGTGGTCACGACGATCGCGGCGGCGCCGTCGTTCTCGGGACAGCAGTCGTACAGGTGGAACGGCTCCGAGATCCAGCGCGAGGCGTGATACTTCTCGCGTGTTAGGGGATCCCCGTAGCGGATCGCGCGCGGGTTCGACTGCGCGTGGTGGTAGGACGCCATCGCGACATCGCAGAGCGCCTCCTGCGAGATGCCGTAGCGGTGCATGAAGGCGCTCGTCTGCAGCGCGCAGATTTGTGCGGGCGAGAGCAGGCCGTAGGTCGCGCTGAAGGCCGCGTTGCCCGCGGCGTAGCCCGCGCCGCGCGCTTGGCCGAAGCGCCCGAACTGCCCCTGCGCGAGCGCGCGAAACGCGACGACGTGTTTCGCGTAGCCGCCCGCGACCGCGGAGTCCGCGAGCATCACGGCCGAAGCCATGCCGTTGCCCCCGCCTCCCCAGGGCTGCGCGGTGTAGGTGAGCTGCTTGCACCCGAGCGCAGTCGCGAGCCGCATCGGGTCGTTGCGCATGTCCATGTAGGAGACGAAGCCGTCGATGTCGGCGAGCGTGAGGCCTGCGTCGGCGACCGCGTTGCGGATCGCGATGCAGGCCAGCTGGAACTCGCTCTCCAGCGCGCGCCCACGCGCATAATAAGTAGACTCGCCGACGCCCGCGACCACGGCCCGCTTCTTCACGCGCATCCTCCCGCGACCCGGAGGATTCCGCGTTCGCGGCGCGATTGCTCGCGCGCGCCCGCGCTCAGCCGAGCAGCGGGCGCACTTCTCGCGCGAAGCGCGCGAGCTGCTCCTCGCGCTCCTCGGGGCGCGCGACCACATCGACGATCAGGTTGCGCATACCAGCGCGGTGGAAGGCAGCGATGCGCTCGGCCACGTCGGCCGGCGTGCCGAGCGCGGCGTAGCGCTCGGCTGCGCGCCGGAAGTCCATCGCGTAGCGCTGCGAGAGCGTCGTGGCTGCCTGATCGAGTGCGTGCTCGCGTGAATCGCCGAGCGCGACGAAAAGCAAGTGCCCGGTTTCGAAGCCAGCGATCTCTCGGCTCGCGCGCTCCGCTTCGGCCGCGATCTTCGCGAGCGCGTCGCGGTACTGCTCGGGCGTCACGACGTACGAGATCCAGCCGTCGGCGAGCCGCCCGGTGCGTCGAAGCGCGGCATCGGAGCGCCCACCCGTGAGGATCGGCGGGCCCCCGGCTCGCCGCGGCCGCGGCAACAGCTGCGTCGCGCGCTGCGGAAAGAAGCGGCCCGAGTGGTCCACCGGCTCGCCGCTCCACAGCTTGCGCAAGAGGGGGATCGCCTCTTCCATGCGCGCGCCGCGCTCGTGCACCGAGACGCCACAGGCGGCGAACTCATTGGGAAATTCACCGCCGACGCCGACGCCGAAATCGAAGCGGCCGCCGAGCAAGCGATCCAGCGTCGCGACCTGCTTCGCGACGTGCACGGGGTGCCGGAGCGGGAGCAGATAGACCGCGGTACCGAAGCGCAGCCGCGTCGAAAGCGCACCCAGGTGGGCGAGCTGCACGAGCGGGTCGAGCATCGGCTCGGTGAACTCGACGTGATCGGACAGCCAAATTGCGTCCCAGCCGTCAGCCTCCGCGCGAGCGACGAGGGCGCGCCCGTCATCGAGGCACGGGAACGAGAGCGAGAAGCCGTAGCGACACGTCGGGGCGAGCGGGAGATCCACGCCAGAGAAGTGGCTGCTCGGGCGCGCGGCGTGACGGCTGGGCGCGGAGTTTTCGCGGCGTCGCCGGATTGCGCGCGGAGCTGCCGGCGCGTTGCCGGCGCGCTCGCGGTGTCGATCGGGGTCTGACCCC
>JANNKN010000282.1:0-3285 GCA_031396315.1 Deltaproteobacteria bacterium | reverse complement strand
GATCCGCACGCGACTGAGACCGAGAATCAGGGAGGAACCACAGGTAGGGCGGGCGAGGTGAGGCTCGCGCTGCGCGGAGTCGCGGATCGCGACGCCGCCGAGGCGCTGCGCGGAACGCTCGTGCTCGCAGACGTCGCGGATCTCCCTCCGCTCCCGGCCGGTGGCCTCTACTGGTACGAGATGGTCGGATGCGCGGTCGAGACGGCGGCGGGAGAGCGGGTCGGCTTGGTGACCGGGGTGCTCGAAACCGGCGCCGCCCACGACGTGCTCGAGGTCGCGGGCGACGACGGCAGGCCGCGGCTGATTCCGATGGTCGGAGCGTTGCTGCGCAGCGTGGACGTGCCGAACCGGCGCATCGTGCTGGAGGACATCGCGGGCCTCGCAGATCCGTCGCACGGTTAGGAGCAGTGCTTGAACCGCGTCGACGTGATCACGATCTTCCCCGAGCTGTTCGCGCCTTTTCGTGAGGCCGGCGTGCTCGGGCAAGCGATCGGACGCGGCGAGCTGAGCCTCGAAGCCCACGATTTGCGCCGCTGGACCCACGACCGGCACCGCAGCGTCGACGACATGCCTTACGGCGGCGGGCCGGGCATGGTGATGAAGCCCGAGCCGATCGTAGAGGCCATCGAAGAGGTCGCGGGGAAAAAGGGCGAACGGGTGGCTCGCGTGCTGCTGATGAGCCCGCAGGGCGAGAAGTTCACACAAGCAAAGGCAATCGAGTTGGCCGGCGAGAAGCAGCTCGCGATCGTGTGCGGGCGCTACGAGGGTGTGGACCGACGCGCCATCGAGCTCGCGATCGACGAGGAGATCTCGATCGGGGACTACGTGCTGTCGGGCGGGGAAGTCGCCGCGATGGTGGTGATCGAGGCGATTTCGAGATTTGTGCCGGGGGTGCTCGGAAACCCGGCTTCGACCGAGACGGAGTCGTTTCAACAGGATGGACTCGAGGGGCCGCAGTACACGCGGCCCGCCGAATTCCGGGGGCTCGCGGTGCCCGAGGTGCTGCGCTCCGGAGACCATGCAAAAATCGCGCGCTGGCGAGCGGAACAAGCTCTCGCGTGCACGAAGACGAGGCGGCCGGACTTGCTCCGACCGCACCCCGAGGGAGAAAAGCGATGAATTCGTTGGACGTGATCGAGCGCGAGGCGCACCGCAGAGATCTGCCGCCGTTCCGGTCGGGCGACACCGTGCGCGTGCACGTGAAGATTCGCGAGGGCGACAAGGAGCGCACGCAGATCTTCGAGGGCGTCGTGATTCGTCGCCGTCGCGGCGGCTCGAGCGGCTCGTTCACCGTCCGCAAAGTCTCCTACGGCATCGGCGTCGAGCGCATCTTCCCGGTCGATTCGCCGACCGTGGAGAAGATCGAGATCAAGAGCCGCGGCCACGTCCGCCGCTCGCGCCTCTACTTCCTGCGCGACCTGCGCGGCAAGAAGGCGCGGCTGCGCTCGAAGCTGCGCGACCTCTCGTCGCTGGTGCCCGAGGAAGGCACCGACGAACGCGATGCGCGCCTCGCGGCAGCCTCCGTCGTCGTCGTCGCGAGCGACAAGAAGTAACCGCGCCACAGCTTCGGCTGCGCGCGGCGGGTCAGGCTTCGCTCGTGCCTTTGCGACCGAAGTCGTCGTCGAGGCGCACGACGTCGTCGAGCTCGGGGGTCGAGACTTCCATCAGCTCGACGCGCTCGAGTGCGATGAAGCGGTGGATGCGGCCGACGGGGATGCGCCGGTGCTCGCCGGGCCCGAGGTCGATCTCCTGCAGCTCGCCTGTCTCGCCCTCGAGCACGAGCCGCAGCTTCCCGCGCACCACGAAGATCGACTCGTCCTTCTTCAGGTGCTTCTGCAGCGAGAGGCGCTTGCCCGTCTCGATCACGATCAGCTTCCCGACGTAGCGGTCGGTGTGAGCCCAGATCACTTCGTGACCCCAGGGTTTCTCGACCCGCCGCTCACCATCGCGTTCCGCCACTGCCATCTCCAAGTTCTACTCGACTTCGCTCGCCTTCGGCTCGCTGCCCGCGGCGAAGCGCCCGCTTGCGGCCCCTATCGGCTCGATCCGCTCTCGCCTTCACTCGCCGCCGGCATCGAAAGCCGCGGGCCAGTGGCGCAACTCGTATCCGCCACCGGGGAGGGCCGCAACCGCGATCACGTCGAAGCGGACGCGCAGGCGCGAGCTGTGGCGCGCGTGCAGCCAGGCCCGCGCGCCGCGCACGAGGCGCTCGCGTTTGCGCGCGTCGACGGCCTCCTCGGCGGCTCCGCGCCCCGGCCCGCGCCGCGTCTTCACCTCGACGAACACGCACAGCCCGCCGCGCAGCGCGATCAGATCGAGCTCGACGCCCTCCGCGCGCGCGTTTCGCGCCACGACGCGGTAGCCGCGCCGCGCTAGATAGTCCGCCGCGCAGCGTTCGCCCGCGGCGCCGAGCGCGTGCCGCGCGTCGCCTTTCGGAGTTGTTACGGACATCGCGACCGTTCCGGGGACCGGCCGGGGGAGTTCGCGAGAGTAGGAGCGCGCTGAGCGCCGCGCATGGGAACGCTGCACGTAATCGCGACGCCGATCGGCAACCTCGAGGACGTGACGCTGCGCGCCCTCGCGGCGCTGCGTGCGGCCGAGCTGCTCTACGCCGAGGACACGCGCCACACGCGCATCCTGCTCGACCGCCACGGCATTGCCGTGCGCGCGCGTTCGCTGCACGCGCACAACGAGGCCGAGCGCTGCGAGGAGGCGCTCGCCGCGCTCGCGGAGGGCAAGCGCGTCGCGCTGGTCTCGGATGCCGGCACGCCGCTGGTATCGGATCCCGGCGCACGCCTCGTAGCGGAAGCGGTCGCAGCCGGACACGAGGTGATCGCGCTGCCGGGCGCGTCGGCCGTGCTCACTGCGCTCGTCGTCTCGGGCTTGCCCGCGACCTCGTTCACCTTCGTCGGCTTTCTCCCGCGCCGCGGGCGCGAGCGGACGGATTTACTCGAGACGCTGCGCACGCGCACCGAGACGCTCGTGCTCTTCGAATCGCCGCAGCGCATCGCCGACACCCTCACGGAGTTGGCGGAGAGCTTCGGCACGCGCCGTGCCTGCGTTGCGCGCGAGCTCACGAAGCTGCACGAGGAGGCCGCGCGCGGGACGCTCGAGGAGCTCGCGGCACGCTTCGCGGACGGCGCGCGCGGCGAGATCACGCTGGTGGTCGAGGGCGCGAGCGCGGAGGCTGCGCCGCCGCCGAGCGAGGACGCGCTGCGCGAACGCGTCGTCGCGCTGCTCGCGAAGGGCCTCTCGCCGCGCGACGTCGCCGACGTGCTGCGCGCC
>JANNKN010000239.1:0-15652 GCA_031396315.1 Deltaproteobacteria bacterium | reverse complement strand
CGCCTCGCCAGACGGGCAAATCCGCGCGCCCGGCCGGACGCGGAGCTCCGAGATGGCTGCGACGAGGATGAGTGCGCCGGATGCGATCAGCCGTGCGTGGCGTATCGCGGGCATGCGCGTACGCGCGCTGAACGGTCGCGTCCGGCTCGCTGGCCTGCGCTGGCTGCACCCTGGGTTGCGCGTCGACCTGAGCGCGGCGCCCGGCTTCGGCGTCGCGCGAATCCGCTTGACTCCCGGCGCCAAGCTCACGATCGGCGCGAACGCCGCGACCGAGTACCGCCCCGGCTTGCTGAACCTCGTCGTGTTCGACGGCGCGGAGATCGAGATCGCGCCGAACGCGTGGCTGCGCACGGAGGTCGGCGCCGTGAACCTCACCGCGTTCGCCGGCGCGCGCATCGTGATTGGCCCCGAGGTGATGCTGAACGCATGCAGTGTGAGCGCACAGCGGGAAATCTCGATTGCGCGACGCGCGACGATCGGCCCCGGCTCGCGCATCTACGACTTCACGCACGACCTCGACGCCGAGCGTCCGGGCTTCGCCGCGCCCGTCGCGATCGGCGAGTGCAGCTGGCTCGCGTCGGACGTGACGGTGCTGCCGGGCGTCACGATCGGCGCGCACTGCGTGATCGGTGCGCGCTCGCTGGTGACGCGCGACGTTCCGCCGCACACGCTCGCGTTCGGCACGCCCGCCGCGCCGCGCGGTCCGGTCGGAGATCGCTCGCAGGCGCGTTAGGGCGCCTGGCGCGAGCTTTACTTCCATAACAAGCTGAGACGGGAGGGCGCATTCATGGCGTTGCGGATCGCGTACTTCGGACAGGCGCCGTTCGGGCGTGACGTGCTCGTGCGGCTGCTCGCCGCTGGCCACGAGATCGCGGGCGTGTACGCGCCGCCGACGAAGCCGGGCGCGAAGCCGGATCCGCTCGCGGAGGAGGCGGAGAAGCGCGGGCTCACGCTCTTCCGGCACGCTGCGATGCGCAAGAAGAGCGGCGAGCCGATTCCGTCCCGCATCTTCGAGCACGCGGCGTTGCGCGCCGATCTCAACGTGCTCGCGTTCGTGACGATGATCCTGCCGCCCGAGATCGTGGACGCGCCGCGCTTCGGCTCGCTCTGCTTCCACCCGTCGCTCTTGCCGAAGTTTCGCGGCGGCAATGCCCTCGCGTGGCAAATCATTGCGGGCGAGCGCGAGGCGGGCGTCAGCGTGTTCAAGCCCGACGCCGGCGTCGACACGGGCCCGATCGTCGTGCAGAAGGGCCCCGTGCCGATCCTCCCGCACCACACCGCGGCGAGCCTCTATTTCGAAGCGCTGTACGCACTCGGCGTCGAAGCGACCGTCGAGGCGGTCGCGCGCGTCGCGAACGGCACGGCGACCTACGCGCCCCAGGACGAAGCGCAGGCGAGCTTCCAAGGGCTCGTCGACGACGCGGTCGCGCGCATCGACTGGTCGCGCAGCGCGAGCGAGATCGACCGCCTCGTGCGCGGCTGCGACCCGAACCCGGGTGCCCACGGGGCGCGCGGCGCCGAGGTCGTGCGCCTTTACGGCTGCAGCCTCGCCGACGGCGTCGACGCCGGCGCGCCGCCTGGCACGGTGATCGCTCTCGACGCCCAGGGCGCGCGGATCGCGGCGAAGGGCGGGGCGCTAAAGGTCGCGAAGCTCAGAGTGGGGGGAGGCGCGAAGGCTGCCGCCGCGGAATCCGGCATCGCCTTGGGCGACCGGCTGGGCTGAGTGGCGCGGTCCGGCCGCTGCAGATGCGGCCGAGGGTTGCCCCGCGAGGCGGAGCGCCTACTTTCCGCGCCCGTTTCCGGCCCTGTAAGTAAGGGTAGGAGGGGGACGGGCCGACACCTCGGCCCAACTCCGGCCCACTCATCGCAGGCAAGGGACTGGAACGCATCGGGGCCCGAAGGGTCGAGCGCTACGCCGAAAGTCGGCGACTGGAGCGCGCGGCAAACGGGCCCAACACCGGCAACGGCTCCTCGCAGCCCGCGTCAATGGTTCACGGCATGGAACTCTCCAAGGTCCGCAACATCGGCATCAGCGCTCACATCGATTCGGGCAAGACGACGCTTACCGAGCGCATCCTTTTCTACACCCAGCGGATTCACAAGATCCACGAAGTGAAGGGCAAGGACCAAGTCGGCGCGACCATGGATTTCATGGAGCTCGAGCGCGAGCGCGGCATCACGATTCAATCCGCCGCGACGCACGCCGAGTGGGCCGGCTACCACATCAACATCATCGACACGCCCGGCCACGTGGATTTCACGATCGAGGTCGAGCGCTCGCTGCGCGTGCTCGACGGCGCGATTCTCGTTTTGTGCGGCGTCGCCGGCGTGCAGTCGCAGTCGATGACCGTCGACCGCCAGATGCGCCGCTACAAAGTTCCGCGCGTCGCCTTCATCAATAAGCTCGATCGCTCGGGCGCGAATCCGCGCCGTGTGGTCGAAGGCCTGCGCGAGAAGCTCCGGCACAACGCGGTGCTGATCCAGCTGCCGATCGGACTCGAGAACGATTTCCGCGGGCTGATCGATCTCGTGAAGATGAAGGCGTACCGCTTCGAAGGCGACAACGGCGAGCACATCGTCGAGTTCGAGATTCCCGCGGACCAGCTCGACGAGGCGAAGACCGCGCGCGAGGAGATGCTGGATGCGGTCTCGATGTATTCCGACGAGCTCACCGAGGCGATCCTCGAAGATCACGTCACCGACGAGTTGATCAACGACGCGATCCGTCGCGGCACGATCTCGCTCGCGCTGACGCCGGTGTTCATGGGCTCCGCCTACAAGAACAAGGGCGTGCAGCTGCTGCTGAATGCCGTGACGATGTACCTGCCGTGCCCGACCGACGTCGAGAACACGGGCGTCGACCTCTCGAACAACGAAGCGTCGATCGTGATCTCTGCGGACCCCAACAAGCCGCTGATCGCGCTGGCCTTCAAGCTCGAAGACGGTCGCTACGGGCAGCTGACCTACGTGCGCGTTTATCAGGGCACGCTCGCCAAGGGCACCACGATCACGAACATGCGTACGCAGCGCCGGCACAAAGTCGGTCGGCTGGTGCGCATGCACGCGGACGAGATGGAGGACATCGAGGGGTCGTCGAGCGGTGACATCGTCGCGCTGTTCGGCATCGACTGCGCCTCGGGCGACACCTTCACGGACGGCACCATCGACGTCGCGATGAGCGGCATGCACGTGCCGGAGCCGGTAATCTCGCTCTCGATCCGGCCCAAGGACAACAAGGCGCACGCCAACCTCGGCAAGGCGCTCGGCCGCTTCGTGCGCGAAGACCCGACTTTCCGCTCGCAAGTCGACCAAGAGAGCGGCGAGACGATCATCAGCGGCATGGGCGAGCTGCACCTCGAGGTCTACGTCGAGCGCATGAAGCGCGAGTACGGCGTCGAGGTCGTGACCGGCGCGCCACAGGTGGCGTACCGCGAGACGATCTCGCAGCGCGCGGCCTACAACTACACGCACCGCAAGCAAACGGGCGGCTCCGGCCAGTACGCGAAGATCGGCGGTTACATCGAACCGATCACGGACGGCTCGGCGGACTTCGAGTTCGTCGATGACGTGCGCGGTGGCAAGGTGCCGATCGAGTTCATCCCGTCGGTCGAGAAGGGCTTCCGCGCGATGATCCCGAAGGGCCGCTTGATCGGGTTCCCGGTGATCGGCTTGCGCGTGGTTTTGGACGACGGCGCCGCGCACTCGGTGGACTCGTCGGACAACGCCTTCCAGGCGGCGGCCCGCGGCGCCTTCCGCACCGTCTACCCGCAGGCGCGGCCGATCGTGCTCGAGCCGCTCATGAAGCTCGGCGTCGAGGGCCCGATCGAGTTCCAGGGCGCGATCGTCAAGACGATCATGCAGCGCCGTGGCACGGTGATGGGCACGACGGAGCAGGAGGGCTTCTGCCAGATCGAGGCGGAAGTGCCGCTCGCAGACATGTTCGGCTACGCGACCGACCTGCGTTCCAACACCCAGGGCAAGGCAGAATTCACGCTCGAGTTCTCGAAGTACTCGCCCGCACCGAACGACGTGAAGGAAAAGCTCGTCGAGAAGTTCTCCGGCCGGGTGAAGGGCGAGGACGACGACTAGGGGCCGGCGCACGGAACGCCGGAGTAAGATCGACGCGACACCAAGTGCAGCGAGGGACACGCGATGTACCGAAAGTTCTTGACCGCCAGGAGCCCCCTGCGAGTGCTCGAGAAGGGCCTGCACGGTGGGCTCGGCAAGGGCCACATGGGCCTCGTGCTCGCCGGCGCGGGAGTCGGCAAGAGCTCTTTTCTCGTGGGCGTCGCGCTCGATGAGCTGCTGCGCGGCGACCGCGTGCTGCACGTCGTGCTCGACCAGACCGTTGCGCACACCCGGGCTCACTACGACACGGTGTTCGCCGACCTGCGCGAGACCACGCACCTCGAAGACGCCGCGGTGGTGCAAGCGGAGGTCGATCAGCTGCGTACGATCCGCGCGGTGCCCGCAGCCGGCTTCGGCGCCGCGAAGCTGCGCGAGGTGATTCAACTCTGCGAAGCGACGGGCGGCAAGCCGAGTGCGGTGATCCTCGAGGGCTTCGATGTGGCGCGCGCGAGCGCGGCTGAGATCGACGCACTGCGTGCGCTCGCGACCGAGATCCCCGCCGAGCTGTGGCTCTCCGCGTCGGCCCAGACTGAGCGCATCGCAAGTCTCCCGACGGAGTTCGCAAAGGTCCGCGAGCGCTTCGCCGTCATCCTCGCGCTCGAGCCCGAGAATGGCGGCATCGCACTGCGCGCACTCAAGGATCACGAGAACCCGAACCCCGAGGCGCTGCGCGTCGCGCTCGATCCGAAGACGCTGCTGCTGAAGCGCTCGTAGCCGCGGCCGCATGAGCGCCGCCACGCTGTACCTCGTACTCGCGACGCTCGGCTTCGGCGTCGCGCTCAGCACCAATCTGCAGGCGCGCCGGCTCGGGCCCCTCGTTGCGCCTTACTTCCTGTTCGCGTGGGTGATCGGCGAGCTCGCGCCCCATGCGATCCTGGCGCACGCCCTGATGAGCCTGGCCTTCGTCGCAGGCGGTGCGCTCGAGCACGCGACCGGCGTCGCCGCGCTCGCGCTCAGTGTCGCGAGCTGCGCGCTGCTCGCGCGCGCGCACCTGCGCGGCGCGAACGGCGGGGCGGAGGCGCAGCGCGCACTCGCCGAGGTGGGCCTGCGCCCGCAGGGCGGTGTCTCCGCGCTCCACGGTTTTCCTGCTGCGTTCGCGTTCTCTCACACGAGCGTCGAGAAGCTCGCCGACATCCCGTATGGCGATTCGCTCGCGGGCGACAAGGGCAAGCGCAACTTACTCGACGTGATCCGCCCGCGCGGCGCGAAGGCGGGCGAGAAGCGTCCGGTACTGCTCCAGATCCACGGCGGTGCGTGGATGATCGGAGACAAGCGTGAACAAGCGCAGCCGCTGATGACGCACATGGCCGCCGAGCACGGCTGGGTATGCGTCGCGGTCAACTACCGCCTCTCGCCGCAGGCCACGTTCCCCGACCACATCGTCGATGTGAAGCGCGCGTTCGCTTGGGTTCGCGCGCACATCGCCGAGTACGGCGGCGATCCGGGCTTCGTGTGCGTGACGGGCGGCTCCGCCGGCGGGCACCTCACCGCTCTAACCGCACTGTCCGCCAACGATCCACGCTTTCAGCCTGGCTTCGAGCAAGTCGACACGAGCGTCGCCGCCGCGGTGCCGTTCTATGGCGTGTACGACTTTCTCGATCGCAAGAACCTCCGTGGCTCGCAGTCGATGATTCCGATGCTCGCGAAGCAAGTCTTCAAGAAGACTCCCGCGCAGGATCCCGAGCTGTGGGACGCGATGAGCCCGATCACGCGAATCACCGAGGCCGCGCCGCCGTTCCTCGTGATCCAGGGAACGCACGACACGCTCGTGTTCGTCGAGGAAGCGCGCGAGTTCGTGCGCGCGCTGCGCGAGAAATCGCGCGCGCCGGTCGCCTACCTCGAGATGCACGGCGCGCAGCACGCTTTCGACCTGTTCCACTCGCCGCGCAGCGCCCATGCGGTGCGGGCGGCTGCGGCGTTTCTGGAGAAGGTGCGAGCGAGCGGGCAGGGCTGAGGCGCGCCGCAAGGCGACCGCCTCAACGCTTCTGGAACTCGCTCAGCCGCTCGCGATATTTTGCGCGCACGGCTTGGGCCTCGGGGCGCGTGAAACCGAGCTCTTCCGCGATCGCGATGATCTCCGCGGACTCCGCGGGCGAGACGGTGCCGTCGGCTGCGGCGACCGCGAACAGGCACTCGAGCAGCTGCGCGCGCTGTACGCGCGTCGCGAGATTCTTGAACTCGCGCGTTACGACGTAGTTCTCGGTGCCGCCGAGCAAACGGACTTGCGAGCGCGCGATCTCGACGACGAGGTCCGCCTCGTCGGGCGCGAGGTTTGCGATCTCGGAAACGATGCGGCGCATCTCGTTGGCCTCCGCGTCCGCGACCGTGAGATCCGCACCCGCGCCGCGCGCGAGCACGTAGGCGAACGCCGCGAGATAGCGCGCGAGCTGCGAGTCGAGGCGCTCGAGGCGTGCCGAGATCTGGCGCACGGAGTGCGTCTGTGCGCCCTCCGGCGCAGCCTCTGCATCGCCTCCGATTCCGAGCCAGCGCAGTATCGTCGACACCCCGTCCCCCGCGAATCGGCGCGCAAGCTAGGCGACGCGGCGAGATGGGTCTAGGCGGCGAGAGCGCGCCGGGGCGGCGTCGCGACGAGAGCGGCTAGGCTGCCGCAATGCTTCCCGTGAGCCCCGATCGCTTGTTGCTGCTGCACAACCCGCGTTGCTCGAAGAGCCGTGCGGCGAAGGCGCTGCTGGACGCGCGTGGCCTCGCCTACGACGAGCGCTGCACCCTCGATTCTCCCCTCTCGCGCGCGGAGCTCGGGGAGCTCGCGCAACGCCTTGCGCGGCCCGTGCGTGAGTGGACGCGCACGCAGGAGCCGGCCTTCGCGGCGCTCGGTCTTCAGGACTCCGCACCTAATGACTCGTTGCTCGACGCGATCGCGCGCCATCCGGAGCTGCAGGGGCGCCCCACCCTCGTGCGCGGCGCGCGCGCGGTCGTGGCTCGCCCGCTCGAAGCGATGCTCGAGCTGCTCCCATGAGCGAGGCGATCGCGCCGTTCGCGCTGCCGCCCGAGGACGCGGCGCTGCTCGTGCAGCTGCGCGCGGGCGACGCTGCAGCCTACGAGCGCTGGGTGCGCGCGAGCGCGCCGCGCATCCTGCGCGTCGCACGCCGCTTGTTGCGCAACGAGCACGACGCGCAAGACGTCGCACAGGACGCGTTCCTCTCCGCGTTCCGCCACATCGCGAGCTTCGACGGCAGCGCCCGCCTCTCGACTTGGTTGCATCGCATCGCGGTGAACGCCGCGCTGATGAAGCTGCGCACGAAGCGGCGCCATCCCGAGGAGTCGATCGAGGAGCGGTTGCCTCGCTTCCAGCTCGACGGCCACCACGAGCACACGCCGGATTCGTGGGCGCCGCGCGGGGATGTCGCGCTCGCGAACGCCGAGCTGCGCAAGGCGGTGCGCGCCGCAATCGACGAGCTGCCCGATTTGTACCGCGACGTGTTGCTGCTCCGCGACATCGAAGAGCTGACGACGGAGGAAGCCGCCGCCGCGCTCGGGATCACGATCGCAGCGCTGAAGACCCGCCTGCATCGCGCGCGGCTCGCGCTGCGCGAGAGTCTCGACGGTTGGATGCGCGAGCTCAGAGGAGCGTCCGAATGAATTGCCGCGAACTCACCGACTTCCTGATGGCCTATCTGGACGACGATTTGCCCGCGGAAGTGCGCGGGTCGTTCGAGTTCCATCTCCATGGCTGCCAGTCGTGCGTGAACTACCTCGAGAGTTATCGAGCGACGGTCTCGCTCGGGCGCGTGGCCTGCAGCGAGGACGCGGCCGTGCCCGATGAGGTGCCCGAGGCATTGGTGCGGGCGATTTTGGCGGCGCGCGGGAAGTAGGCTCCGCGGCGCTCGCTCAGATCACGCGCTTCAGCTTCACCACGGCAGCGAGGGCGCGCTTCGCGAACGGGGTGAGGCGCGTGCGCGTGTAGGAGCCGGCCACCGCCTTCAGCGCTTCGCCCTGGGTGGGATAGGGAAAGATCACGCGCGCGAATGCGCCGAGGCCGATGCCCTGTGTGATCGCGAGCGTGACTTGCGTGATCAGATCGCCCGCGTGCGCGGCGACGATCGTCGCGCCGACGATCTGGTCCGTGCCCTGGCGCACGTGCACCTTCACGAAGCCTTGCTCGTCGCCATCCGTCACGGCTCGGTTCGAGCGAGTGATCGGAACCTGATGCGTGTCGATCGCGATGCCTCGCTCGATCGCGTCGCGCTCGTAGAGCCCGACGTGTGCGACCTCGGGTTGGGTGTACGTGCACCACGGCATCACGAGCTTCGAGAGGCGCTGCTTGCCGAGCGGGCCGAACGAGAAGAGCGCGTTCTGCACTACGAGCTTCGCGGCGGCATCGGCGGCGTGCGTGAACTTCCACGCCATGCAGACGTCGCCCGCGGCGTAGATGCGCTTGTTGGTCGTGCGCAGAAAGTCGTCGACTCTCACGCCGAGCTTTTCGTCGTAGGCGACGCCGACGGTCTCGAGGCCCAGCTCCTGCACGTTCGGGGCGCGCCCCGCGCCGACCAGGATCTCGTCGCACGCGAGCACGCGCTCGCGGCCCGTCTTGTCTGTGAGGTGCACGAGCTTCTCACCGCCGCGCTTCTCGACGCGCACGATCTTCGAGTCGAACCACAGCTCGACGCCGTCGCGCACGAAGGCGTCTTGCACGATCGCTGCCGCGTCGGGGTCTTCGCGCACGAGGATCTGGGACGCCACCTCGAGAATCGTCACCTCGCTGCCAAGCCGACGAAACGCTTGCGCGAGCTCACAGCCGATCGGGCCCGCGCCGATGACGGCGAGGCGCCGCGGCCGCTCGGTGAGCGTGAAGACGGATTCATTATCGAGGTAGCCCGCCTCGGCGAGGCCTGGGATCGGGGGCGCCACGGCGCGCGCGCCGCTCGCGATCACGGCGCGGCGGAACTTCAACGTCTGCTCGCCGACGCGGATCGCGTCGTTCGCGATGAACTTCGCGTCGCCGAAGTGCACGGCGACGTCGAACTCGTCCGAGTAGCGCCGCGCGCTGTCCTCGTGGCTGATGCGCGCGCGGATCTCGCGCATGCGCTCCATCGCCGCCGCGAAGTCGGGGAGCCCCGCGAACTCACCGCCGAGACCGAGCTTCGCCGTCTCGCGCGCCTCGTGGACGCGCTGCGCGGCGCGGAGCACGGCCTTCGACGGCACGCAGCCGACGTTCAGGCAGTCGCCGCCCATCAGGTGGCGCTCGATCAGCGCCGTCTTCGCGCCGAGGCTCGCTGCGATCAGCGACGTGACCAGGCCGGCGGTGCCAGCCCCAATCACGACCAGGTCGTAGGTGCCAGCGAACTGCGGGTTCTGCCATGCGGGCGGGTGCACGTTCTCGATGAGGCGCTGGTTGTGCTGGTCGAACGGAGCGAGGCGAACGGACACGATGACTACTCCTTGGCCGCGAGGTCTTGACCGCTCGCGTCGGCGAGCGCGCGACGGGCGATGCGCGTGACGAAGACGGTGACGACGACGGTGGCGGCGAGCCCGACGACCGTGAGGACGGTCTTCCCGGTGTCGGCACCTCCGCCCGCGGCGGCCGATGCCACGTCGCCGGCGAGGCTCCCGAGGTACACGTAGAGGAAGGTGCCCGGCAGCATTCCGATCGCACCGGTCACGTAATCCGCGAGGCCCACACGCGTCAGGCCGAGCGCGTAGTTGCCGAGCGAGAACGGGAACACGGGCGAGAGTCGTAACAAGAACACGATCTTGCGGCCCTGCTGCCCGATCGCGCGATCGATCGCCGCGAACTGCGCGTTGCCGGCGATGCGCTTCGCAACGAAGTCGCGCGCGGCGTAGCGAGCGATCAGGAACGCCAGCGTCGAGCCGAGCACGGCCGCCGTGAACACGATCGCCGTGCCCTTCACGACTCCGAAGATCGCGCCGCCGGCGAGCGTGAGGGCCGCACCGGGTAGGAACGCGACGACGCCAATCGCATAGGCGCCGATGAACGCGACCGGCCCGGCCGCGCCGAGGCCGTCGATCCAGCTGCGGAACTCGTCGATGCGGCCCCCTGCGAGCCGGCCGAGCGCGATCAGCGCGCCGAGCGCGAGCAGCGCGAGCGCCAGCTTCGCCCACGGTGTTCCGCGCGCGGGCGTGGCGTCTTCCGCCGACCTGAGTTCTTCGTTCACGGCATTCTCCTCGCAGATCGCGGCTCGGATGCGCGCGTCTCGTGCAGCGTCACGCGCTCGCGAGCGCACCGCCGCAGCTCGAGCCTGCGCCTGCCGTGCAGCCGAAGCAATGCGGCGCCGTCGCGACCGTGAGCCCCGAGAGCTCACGCGCGTCGTCGAGCTCGAACAGCGAGCGGGGCCCGCGCAGCGGCAGCGCGAGCGCTTGATTGAAATCGCAGTCGTAGAGCGCGCCGTCCCACGCCACCGAGAGCGTGCTGCGGCACATCAAGGCCGACGCAGTCGCCGGGTTGAAGTGATTCACGAGCAGCGCCATGTAGTCGGCGTGCTGGCCGCTGCGGGCGAGCTCGCGCGCGAAGCGCTGGATGGGCATGTTCGTGATCGTGAGCAGCCGGTCGAACGCGATGCCGAGCGTGCCGAGCTCACGCCTGTAATCGGACTCGAGCTGCGCCTGCGCTGGCGGGAGAGCCGCGCCGAGCGGATTGTAGACCAGCGACAGCGCGAGCCCGCGGCCGGGCCGTGCGTAACCGAGATCGTTCAGCATGCGCAGTGCCGCGAGGCTGCGCTCGTACACGTTCTTGCCGCGCTGGGCGTCGACGTTGCCCGGAGTGTAACAAGGCAACGACGCGATGATCTCGACACGCTCTGCCGCGAGGAACTCGGCGGTGTCGGCTTGGCCCGGCTCGAACAGCACGGTCAGGTTGCAGCGGTCGATCACGCGGCGTCCAAGCGCGCGCGCGCCGCGCACGAGCGCGCGGAAGTGCGGGTTCAGCTCGGGCGCGCCCCCCGTGAGGTCGAGCGTTGCGAGCTGCGGGTTGCGGGCGAGTACCGTCAGCACGCGATCCGCGAGTCGTTCGTCGAGCGCCTCGGTGCGCTTCGGGCCTGCCTCGACGTGACAGTGATGGCACGCGAGATCGCAACGCAGCCCGACGTTTACCTGCAGCGTCGTCGCCTCCCCACGCACGAGCGCGGGCAACCCGTGAGCGGCGAGCGCGCGATCAAATGAGGTCGGTGCGGTGGACATGCGGCCTCCAAGACGCCCTTTGTGCGGTTGAGGTTACGCGGGGGAAGTGCGCCCTCCAGGCATCGCTGAAACGCGGCCCCGGCCGCGAGCCCGCGCTCTTGCGCCGCCCGTTCGCCCCTCAGGGAAATCTGCAAGCCCCCCTTTCACACGCCAACTGGCTGGCTACGGTAGTGAACTGAAATTCATGTCAGCACCGAACCCGCGTACGACCCTCGACATTGCTGCTGGGCGCGCAAACCGCCGCAGCCCGGCACTCACCCGCACCCGCCTGGTGGCCGCGGGCACTGAGCTCTTTGCCGAGCAGGGCCTGCACGCCATCACGAGCGCGCAGATCGCGCGCCATGCGGGCCTCGCGACCGGGACGTTCTATCTCCACTTCCCGGACAAGCTCGCGCTCTTCCGCGCAATCGTGTTCGAGGCGCTGGCGGAGTTGCGCGCGCGGCAGACCGCGGCCGGCGTCGGGCACGCCCCGGGCTCGGAGGCGGAGCAGCGCGCGCGCATCGACACGTTCCTCGATTTCGCGGAGGAGAAGCGCGCGCTGATGCGCGTGTTGTTCGCGCGCAGTGCCGAGGCTGCGGGCATCGCCGACGAGGTCGTGGCCGCGCTCGCGCCTGCCATCGAGCGTCGGTATCAGGCGCTGCAAGCAGCCGGGCAGATGACGCGCGACGTACACAGCGCCGTCGCCGCGCAGGCGCGTGCCGCCTCGCTGGTGCGCATCGCCGCGTGGTGGAGCGAAGAGCCCGCGCGCGCCACGCGCGCCGAGGTAGCAGCCACCTTGGTGGCACTCGACCCGGGCGCGCTCGCGCCCCGCGAATCCCAGTAACAACTCAGCGCCCGAACCGAGGACGATTCAGACCATGGCTCACATCACGCACGACCCCGCCTACAACACCGTTGGCCGCGACGATTTCCTCGAGATGATCGACCCGTCGCGTTACGGCACGCGCTGCGAGGCCTTCGACGAGATCATCTCGGCCACGCGCGATCATCACTGGGATCCCACCGACCCCGTGTACATCGATTTCGACGTCGCGCCGTTCGACGTCGAGAAGCAGCTGATCATGCCGCGCGAGTTCACCGTGGAGCTGAACTGCGCCGTCGCGGAGAAGCTCGACGAGGGCCAGCAGATCCGGCTCGCGAACGAGTCCACGCGCTTCTCGATCTCGTCGATCCTGCACGGCGAGCAGGGCGCGCTCTCGCTCTCCGCGAGCCTCACGCACATCCTGCGCGATCCGGGTGCCCAGGAGTACGCGACCAATCAGGCGCGCGAAGAGGCGCGCCACGTCGCGGGCTTCTCGAAGTACGTCGCGAAGCGCTGGGGCACGCCGATGGCGTGCGGCTCGACGCTCGCGAGCCTGATGAACGACATCGTGCTCGCGCCTGAGGTCTACAAGAAGCTCGTCGGCATGCAGATGCTGATCGAGGGCCTCGCGATGGGCGCGTTCGCGACGTTCCACTCGATGACGAACGACCCGACGCTGCGGCGCTTGATCCAGCTCACCATGAGCGACGAGGCGTTCCACCACAAGTTCGGAAAGATCTGGGCGGACCGGACCGTCTCGAAGCTGAGCGAGGAAGAGCACATCGCCGTCGAGGATTGGGCGGCGAAGTGCTTTCACACGTTGCTGTTCAACCTGATCAACGCGGAACAAAAGCAGGCGATCTATCCGCAGTTCGGGCTCGAGTGGCAGTGGGTGCGTGCTGCGGTGCTCGAGGCGTTCACCGACAAAGATCGCCGCAAGGCGATGACGCAGAGCACGAACATCTTCCGCGTACTGATCAAGACGCTGCTCAAGGCGGGCATCATCACGGATCGCACGCGCTCCGTGTACGCGGGCTGGGTGGACATGAACGAGCTGCAGCGCGAGCACGACGAGGTGGTCGGCTACGACCTCGCCATGAGCACGGTCGCGGAGCTGCGCGAGATCAACGCGCAGCACGCGAAAGTGATGAGCCGCGCGCTGAAGCCGCGCCCCGCGAACGCTTAGGGCGAACGCGCCCTAATTCCCAAGCCCCACGCTCCGCTCGCTCCAGCGTGCACTGCTCGCACGGAACACGAGCAGGCGCGTGCGGGTGCGCAGCGTCACCAGATCCCCACTCGCGGTGAGGTGCACGGGGGCGTCGTAGAGCGCGAGGGGCGCCTCGAAGAAGCCGCCGCGCACGGGCGAGAGTGCGAGCGCGCGCCGATCGGTGGCGAGCGCCGCCACATGATTCGCGACCGCCAGCGCGGTGACATGTTCACGCGGGCCGAGGCTCGCCTCCAGCCAGTTGCCGCTCCCCCCATCGAAGCCGAGCGCGCGCCGCGTGGTCACGACCAGCGCGACGCGATCGCCGAGCGTCGGCCCCGCGAGCACGCGCTCTCCCACGTGAAACCGCACGTCGTGCACGCCGCCCGTATTCGAGGTGACGGCGATCAGGCGCCGGTTCGTGAGCGCGACGCCGATCTCGCCGTCCACCCAAGTATCGATCACGCGCTCCCCGACGCCGAGTGGAGCTCGATGCTCCCCGCCCCCCGCGGAATCCACCGCAACCAACTCGCGCTCGAACCGCAGCCACTGCACGCGATCCTCGAGTGGCCCAAGCCGCGACTGCGCCGAGGCAGCCTCGCTGAGGTACCCCAAGAGCAGCAGCAAGGCGACCCGAACGAACGCGCAGCGACCCTCGAGCACTGGGCTTCCTTTCTCGACAATCGCGAGTGAACGAGACGGCGAGCAAACCGCAATCCAGCGAGAGCCGCTTCGCCCCCAGCGGAGGTGCGCCCCAGGATCGCGCGAGACCGCAGGCGGAACCGATCTCTCCCTCAAATCTCGCACTCAAGAGTGGCAGCAGGGGGGCCGAACCATCGAACGCGCGCGCCTCGAAAGCGTTGCGGTTTGGGGTGCGCATGAATGCGAAAGGTGGTCGACAGGTCGCATCGGACTGGACGCTCGCTCACCGCCTGACCGCAGCGCTCGCTGGCGCGGCACTCTTGTCGATGTTGTTCGCGTTCGTGCTGTATGACCGCGCGCTGGCGCGCGGCATGCGGCAGAACGCCGAACAGCGCCTGAATCGCGCGTCTCATGCGGCGAAGCTGCTGATCGAGGATCACCTCGCGCAGGCCGAGGCGCGATACCGGGCGGTCGCCGCGACCCCGCAGTTGCGCGCGACCCTCGAGCTGGCTCATGGACCGACTACGAAGTCCTTGGCCGAGCAAATTCGCGCCCAGCAGGGAGCGACTTCGATCGCATTCCAATCCTCGCGCGGGAAGTTGCTGGCGCGCAGCGGCCTCGATTCGATCGCGCTGGATGTACCGGCACCGCTGCGCTCGAGCTTGGTCGTCGTGCAGCGCGGGGTGCACGCAAGCCTGTCGATCCCGATCGCCCTTTCGCCGACTCACAGCGTCACGCTGGTCGCGCTCGAGCCGATCGCCGCCGAGTCGCTGCAGAGATGGTCGGAGCTTTGCGGCGCCAAATTGATTTTCAAGGAGCCCGGTGAATCGCTGGGAGGCGAACTCGCGGCTCCAGTCGAGCGCTGGGGCAGCGTCGGACTGGTGGTCGCGGCGGACCTCGCGCCCGAGCGGGCTGCGTTGCGAAGCGGGCGATGGAAGCTCGCATGGGCAGGCATGGCAGCCTTGGCCCTGACGCTCGTCGCGTGCACCACGGTCGCACGGGGGCTGGTCCGCCCTGTGCGGCAAGTCCAGCACGCGCTCGCGCTCATCGGTAGCGGAGACCTCTCGGTGCGCATTGCGAGCGACCGCGCGGACGAACTCGGCGAGATGGCGCGCGACGTCGACTGGATGGCGGAGCGCCTCTCCGCGTCGCGCGGCGAGATCGCTGCTCGGGTCGACGAGCTCCGGCGCAGTCGAGAGCACCTCACTCGCGCCCAACAACTCGCGCGAATCGGAAGCTTCGAGTTCGATCTCGCGAGCGGCGAGCTGTCGGCATCGGAGGAGTTCTGGACGCTCTTCGCGGCCGAGGACGCACGGAAGGGTCTCTCCGCAGACCAGCTGCTGGAGCGAGTCCACCCAGAGGACCGCGACTCCGTGATGGAGGCGTTTCGCGCGTGCATGAAACATGGCACGCGGGCGCACCTCGACTATCGCGTTCGCTTGCCCAGCGGCAGCGAGCACTTCCTGCAGGCGCAGTTCCACCTCCTGGCGCTCGCCGATGGGACGAAGCAGCGCGTCGAGGGCACGGTGCAGGACCTCACGGAGCGCAGAAGGGCCGAGGAGCAGATCCGTTACCTGGCCTATCACGATGGTCTGACCGGCCTCGGCAATCGGTCACTCTTTACCGAGCGCGTGAACCTGGCGGTTCCTCAAGCGCGCCGCCGCGGGACGAAGCTCGGCATTCTCTACCTGGATCTCGACGACTTCAAACGCGTCAACGAC
>JANNKN010000233.1:0-4955 GCA_031396315.1 Deltaproteobacteria bacterium | reverse complement strand
GTCCGAGACGCCAACGACGAGTGCGCGGCGCTCGAAGCGATCCGAGCGCTCATCGTTTTGAACGAAGGCGAAGAGCTGGCCGCTCTCACCGAGCACTGCGCTCTTCGGGATCGCGAGCGCACGCGACCCGCCGCTAGTGATTAGGCTGAGCGCCGCTCGCATGTGGGGTCGCAGGCGCCCGTCCGGGTTTCGAACGCGCGCGTAGACGCCGAGCGTACGGCTCGCCGGATCGAGCGATCCGCCGAGACGTTCGACAAGACCCTCGAAGATTTCTCCGGGATAGCTCGGGACCTCGACGCGCACCCTTTGACCGACCGCGATCTGTCCGATCTGGCCTTCGAAGACGCGACCGATCGCGAGCACTTCCGAGAGGTCCGCGACCTCGAATAGATGTTGCGCCGGATCGACGTTGTCGCCGATGACGACGTGTCGGTCCGTTATGACTCCGCGGAGAGGCGATGCGTATTGAACTCGCGGCGGCGGGTCGCCAAGCAATCGGCTCTCGACTTCGACGACGCGCTCGCCCTTCTCGACTTGCTCACCCTCTTGCGCGAACACGGCCGAGACCCTCCCAGAGATGCGGCTCGAGATCGCGCCCGAGCGCTCCGGGTCGGACGCGATCTCGCCGACAACGCGCAGCGTGGTCTCGATCGGCCGTAATGCTGCCGCTTCGACCTCGAGCCCGAGGTTTTGCTGAGCCGCTTCCGAGACCTCGACCGGACCCGTGACGGACGCCTGCCCCGAATCGCTCCCCGGAGCCGCTTCATGTTCCTCGCCGCCGTGCGCGAGAGCGGGCGCCGGCGTAGTCGCCGCGAGCAGTGTGATGAGTACGAGGGCTCTCATGGCTTCTCTCCATCGAGTCGGAAGGCGTTCAGGTGAGGGCTCGTAGCCGTCGCAGCTTCCAGATCGATCGCGGCTTGGCGCAGCTCGCCGACGAGCGTCACGAAGGAAGCGCGTGATTCGTTGTACTGCCGCTGCGCCTGCAACAGATCGGCGATGCCGATCAGTCCTTCCCTGTAACCGCGCTCGTAGGTGGCCTGCGTGCGCGTCGCCTCGGGGAGGATCTCGTGCTCATACGCGTCAACGCTGGTGAGCAGCGTGCGCACGCGTGCCTGAGCTGCGCGAATCTCTTCTTCGATTCGAAGCTCGAGTCCCTCGCGCGACCGTTGCGCGCGGCGGAGCTCGGCTGCGGCAGCGGCGATTCGCCCTTCCTGGCGATTCCAGAGCGGCAGAGGCACGGCGACATCGAGCGAGAGAAGCGAATCTCGCTTGTTCCCTAGCGGCGCGGCGAACACACTGCGGTCGCGCTCGACACCGACGCCGACGGTCCAGTCTTCCCACATTCGCGCGCGTGCTAACTCCCGAGTGGCCTCGGCGCGCTCGATGCCGGCGCGCGCAGCGTCGAGATCGGGGCGCTGCGCGTAGTTCGCTCGGGGTTCCCCCGCCTCTCCAGAGAGTGAAGCGCTTCCCGGGTCGAGTTCGCCCGTTGGCTCGAGGCCTTCGGGCGACGATCGACCTAGAAGCCGCGCGAGCAACGCGACAGCGACTTCGCGCTCTCGCGCGAGGCGAAGCACGTCTTGCTCGAGGCGAAGCCGTTCGATTCGGAGCAGGCTCAGCTCCGCTGCCGAAGCCTCGGCGACCGAGAGCCGCCGCGCCGTCGCGTCCTCCACGCGGCGAACGGACTCGATCAGCGCCGCGTCGACAGTGATCCGCTCGTCGAGCGCGCGAACCGAGAAGAACGCGCGCTGAACCTCGGCGATCAGCTCGCGCGCGAACTCGCGCACCTCCGCCTCGGCGATCATCACGTCGCCGCGGGCTACTTCCTTCTCGCGCGCCAGGCGCGCGGTGATCGGAAAGCGCTGCGCGAAGCCGAGCGAGAAGTTGCGCTCGCCTTCCGACTTGAACGCGAAGTCGTCAGCCAGGCCAGCACTGAGCTCGGGGTTGTCGAGACGACCCGCTTGCAGCAGCTCGCCGCGAGCGACGTCGATCGCCAGCCGAGCTGCCTGCAGATCGAGATTCGCCACAAGCGCTTCGCTCACAGCTGCGTCGACAGTGATCAGGGGACTCTTTGACTCGGCCGAGGCAGCGACAACAGCGAGGAGCGCCAGTACGGCCAGAATGGGCGCGCGATGAATTGGACGCATTGCATCTCCAGGTTCAGAACAGTCCCGGCCGGGCCGGGGAACGCCTAGTGGGCGTCGAACCTAGAGCGCGTCAGATCAAGAGCGGACGGCGTGTTCTCTCGAACGGCTCTGGAGGAGGTGGCTGACCACCCAGAAGAAGCGTGCGGCTTCGCACATGCGCCGCTGGCGACACGAACGACACGGGAGCGGGCAGATCGAGGGGCAGACTCTTCGCTCGCTGCGTTCCCTCGGTCGGGAGGCTCGCCGTCAACGCGGCTGCCCTGGGCTCGCTGCGACAGCACTGCCCACCATCGCCCGGCGCGCGGGACGCGGGTGCGTCGGGCTTCGCCTGCGTCGCGTGCGAGTGATGAGCGGCAGAAGCGCCGTGAGCATCGGCGTGCCTGTGGTCGCCCGCATCGCTTGCGTGCGCGTGATCCCTCGCGCCGATCGCACCGGTCGGGCAGGCCCCGCCGCCCACCGGCGTAAGCCAGGCGGCGATGAGGACGATCATGCCCAACGACCGGATCCGCATTCCGAATGGCATCGACCGCCGCTTTCGCGCCCTTGAGATCGCCACCTCGTCTGCCAGCTTCACGGGCATGTGGCGGGACGAATACCCCCGTCCGCCCGCGACGCCGATGGCCGTACCACGATTGCTCACACCGACCCCGATCGCGTCGCTTTGTAGAACGAGACGCTGCCGAACGGTGTGAACGCGCGTCCGAGCTCTGCCGCGCTCGCGAAGCCGGCCTCGCGCATCAGCTCGGGGAGCCTCCCTTCGAGGTTCGCGCGCACCCGCGTCGCGCCGTCGAGCCAGCTGAGCCCGCGCGACACCGCCCTCAGGATCGGATTGTCCTGGGGGCCGAAGTCGAGCACGTGCAGCTCCCCGGTCGGGCGCAGCCAACGCCGCATGGCAGCGAGCGCCCCACGCTTCTCGTCGATCGTTAGGTGGTGAAGCACGAGACTTGTCAGGACGCGATCGAAGGATTCCGCCGGAAACGTCGGGTCCGCGTTGGCGAGCCCTTCGCGCAGCTCCACATCGACGCCTGCGCGTGCAACCTTTTTGCGCGCGATCTCGAGCACGGCGCGATCGCCGTCGAGGCCAACGACGCGCGCCTTCGGTTGCCGCACCTTCGCGAGCAGCACGAGTGTTCCGGTCCCGCAGCCAACGTCGAGCACGTCGTGGCCTGGCGCGAGCGCCGCTTGATCGAGGAGACGGCCCTTGAGCACACGCTCGCGAAACGTCAGCGCGATCAGCGGGTCGTAGAAGCGCGTCAACCAATCGAAGCCGAGCGCCGGGACGTAGGCACGATCTGACACTTCACACCTCCGCGCGGCGCAGGCGCAGCGCGTTCGTAATTACGGAGACAGAGCTCAGGCTCATCGCGGCGGCGGCAAGCATCGGGCTGAGTAGGATCCCGAAGACCGGGTACAGCGCTCCCGCCGCGATCGGGACGCCCAGCGCGTTGTATGCGAACGCGAAGAAAAGGTTCTCGCGGATGTTGCGCATCGTCGCGCGGCTCACTTGGCGCGCTCGCAGGATTCCGCGCAGATCGCCGCGCACGAGCGTCACGCCTGCGCTCTCCATCGCGACGTCAGTTCCCGTACCCATCGCAATCCCAACGTGCGCCTGCGCCAACGCGGGTGCATCGTTCACTCCGTCGCCCGCCATCGCCACCACGCGGCCCTCGGCCTGCAGTTTGCGGACGACCTCTGCCTTCTGGTCCGGCAGCACGTCGGCGAGCACTTCGTCGAGTCCGAGGCGCTTCGCCACCGCCTCGGCGGTCGTGCGGTTGTCGCCGGTGAGGACGACGACGCGGATGCCTTCCTCGCGCAGGCCTCGGATGGCCTCCAGAGTTGATGCCTTGATCGGATCGGCCACACCCACGAGGCCGGCCAAGGCCGCGTCGACGGCGACGAACATCACGGTCTGCGCCTCAGCGCGCATGCCATTCGCGATTTCGTCGTGCGCGCCGGCGGGGACGCCGAGCTCCTCGAGGAGCTTGCGGTTCCCGATCGCGACGCGGCGCCCCGCTACCTCCCCAACAACACCGCGCCCGGTGCGCGACTCGAAGTCCTTCGCCTCATGAAGTGCGAGCTGCTTGTTCTCGGCGCCGCGCACGATTGCGGCCGCGAGCGGATGCTCGCTCGCGCGCTCGAGCGTCGCGGCCATGCGCAGGACCTCGTCCTCACTGAAGCCTGGTGCAGCGACGACGCGCACGAGCTTCGGCTTCCCTTCAGTCAGCGTCCCGGTCTTGTCGACGACGATCGTGTCGACGTCGCGCAGCAGCTCGATCGCTTGGGCGTTCCGAAACAACACGCCAACGGTGGCTGCCTTGCCCATCGCCACCATGATCGACATCGGGGTCGCGAGCCCGAGCGCGCACGGACACGCGATGATGAGAACGGCGACTGCATTGATCAGCGCGTGCGCCATGCGCGGCTCGGGTCCCACGGCCGCCCAAACGGCGAAGGTGAGCGCAGCGATCCCGATCACGGCCGGCACGAAGTAACCCGAAACCGTGTCGGCGAGCCCTTGAATGGGGGCCCGGCTGCGCTGTGCCGCCGCCACCATTTTCACGATCTGCGCGAGCAGGGTCTCCGATCCGACGCGGTCAGCGCGCATCACGAGGGCACCGGTTCCGTTCACGGTGGCGCCTGTTACGCGATCGCCCTGCCCCTTCGTGACGGGCATCGGCTCTCCCGTAATCATCGACTCGTCGACCGCGCTCTGGCCTTCGAGCACGACCCCGTCGACCGGGACCTTCTCCCCGGGCCGCACGCGCAGGCGATCGCCGACGTGGATGTGCGTGAGCGGGACGTCCGCTTCGC
>JANNKN010000228.1:0-4256 GCA_031396315.1 Deltaproteobacteria bacterium | reverse complement strand
GCGCTACGCAAGTACGTCCCCTACGCAAACGCCTCGAGCTCCGCGGCCAGCGCTTCCCAATTTGCGTAGAGCGCGGCGATTGCGAGCTTGGCTACGTCGCGCTCGGCGTCGAGCTCGCGCACGCGTGCCGGGTCGCTGTAGGTGGCCGGGTCGCCGAGGCGCGCGCCGAGCTGCTCGACGTGCGCCTCCTTCTCGCCGATCTGCTCCTCGATCCGCGCAATCTTTCGTTCGATGCGCTCGCGCGCCTTGCGCTCCTCGCGCGTGCGCTGCGCGCCGCCGCCCGCGGCCGCGGGGGTTGCACTCGGGATCGCCGCACCGTTCGCCGCCCCCGCACGCTCGGCGCGCTGCGCTTCCTCGCGCAGCTTCGTCAGATACGCGTCGTAGTTGCCGAGGAACTCGCGCAGGTTTCCGCCGCGCACCTCGACGACTCGCGTCGCGAGCGCGTTCAGGAAATCGCGGTCGTGGGAGATGAACACGAGCGTGCCCGTGTAATCCACGAGCGCGCCCTCGAGCACTTCACAGGCCTCGACGTCGAGGTGATTCGTGGGCTCGTCCAGCACGAGCACGTTCGACGGACGCAGCAGCATCTTCGCGAGCGCGAGCCGTGCCTTCTCGCCGCCCGAGAGCACGCCGACCTTCTTCTTTACATCGTCGCCCGAGAATAGGAACGCGCCGAGATGCGAGCGCAGGCGCGGGATGTCGTCGAAGGCCGCCGCCGCCTCGAGCTCGGCGAGCACGCTGCGGTCGGTCGAGAGCGACTCGAGCTGATGCTGTGCATAGAAGGCGACCTGCGCGTTATGGCCGAGCTCGCGCTCGCCGCGCTCGAACGGCAACACGCCCGCGAGCATGCGCAGCAGCGTCGATTTGCCCGCGCCGTTCGGCCCGACCAACGCGAGCTTCTCGCCGCGCTTCAGCGCAAAGTCGACGCCCTGATAAACAGCCACGTCGCCATAACGCTTGTGCACGCCCTTCAGCGCGAGCGGCACGGCGCCCGAGCGCGTCGGCTCCGGGATGCGCAGGCGCATGCGCCGCTTCTTCTCCTCGGGCACCTCGATGCGCTCGACCTTGTCGAGCGCCTTGATGCGGCTCTGCACCTGCTTCGCCTTCGAAGCCTTCGCGCGAAAGCGCTCGATGAACTTCTCGGTCTGCTCGATCTGCTTTTGCTGCGTGCGCGACGCCGCCTCGAGCTCGAGCTTGCGCTGCGCCTTGCGCTCGAGATACGCGTCGTAGCCGCACGGATAGAGCGCAAATTTCGCGTCGCGCAGCTCGGCGATGCGCGAGGTATGACGGCGCAAGAAGGCGCGGTCGTGAGAGATCAGGATCACACCGCCGGGGAACGCCGCGAGCGTCTCGTCGAACCACTCGAGCGAGGGCAGATCGAGATGATTCGTGGGTTCGTCCAGCAGCAACACATCCGGCTCGGCCAGCAGCAGCTTCGCGATCTCGACGCGCATGATCCAGCCACCACTGAACGTCGTGAGCTGGCGCGCGCGCGCCTTCGCGTCGAAGCCGAGGCCCGCGAGCACCTGCTCGGCGCGTGCCTCGCGCGAGAAGCCGCCCGCGCGATCGAAGCGCGTGTGCAGCTGGTCATATCGCTCCGCGAGCTGCGCGGACAGCTCGCCGTGCTGCGCCATGCGCTCGTCGAGCTCGCGCATCTCGCGCTCGAGCGCGTCGATCGCCGCGAATGCGGTCAGCGCCTCGTCGCGCACCGTGCGGCCGCTGGCCGGATCGATCTCTTGGCGCAGGTAGCCAACGCGCGCGCCGCGCACGAGCGAGCGGTCGCCGCCGTCCGGCAGGTCGATGCCCGCGGCGATCCGCAGCAGGGACGTCTTGCCCGTGCCGTTCGGGCCGACGAGCCCGACGCGATCGCCCGCGACGACCTCCAGATCGACGCCGTCGAACAACACGCGCGCGCCGAAGCGCCGCATCACACTGCTGAGTCGAAGTCCCATGGGGCGCGCACGGTAACAACGCCTGCCGCGCTTCCCCCTCGCGCGGGCTGCACGTCGGCTGCGCCGCCCCCGCAGCCGCGCACGCGATGCGAGCAAGTTGCACTCACAGCCGCCCCCGCCCGCGCCGATGAAACCCGGCGGAGGCCTGCATGGACACCGAGAAGCTGCTCGACCTCGGCGCGCGCGGGGTTCACCTACTGTTCGCCAACGCCGAAATCGAAGCCGCCTTCGAGCAGGACGCCAGCGCCCTGCGCGACGAGCTCGCCGGCCGCGCCGCCGAAGTCCAGTGCGCCATCGACACCCTGATGCGCCTCGACGACTTAGACCGCGGCCGCGCCTTCATCGACACCCTCGACGACGAAGTCCGTCACGTGCTGGTCCTCATCTACTTCGATCTACTCGACACCCACGTCCGCCGCGACGCCACGCTGCAATAGGCGAGGCGCATCGCCACGGGCCGCCGAGTCCCCGATGGCGGCCCGCACAGCAACTCGCCCCGCGACCAACTCCGAATGACGCAAGCGCGCGTCGATCGCGCGCGAGCGTCACCCCCCCCCCCAAGTCACGAACGAGTGCAGCCGAGCACGAGCGCGGGGCGAGCGGGGGTCCCGGAGCGGAGTAGCGCGAATTCCGCACCCCGCTCGTACGCCGCCGCGCCCCAACACCTGAGCAGCGCCCGGTACGCCCAGAAGCGTTCACCTTCGAGTCCGACTCGGTGTCCCGCCACGCCGGCTTTCGCCCGCAGGCGTATCCCGCAAGCGTATGAAGCGGAGCGGACCCCCGCTCGCCCCGCGCGCTGCCCGTAAAACCTCGTCCTCTTCTTCTTCGCGGAGTCTCCGACCGCGCTCCCCCTAATGCATCCTCCGCTGCGCGTCCCTCTTCCTCTCCCGATCCACGAGCTCCGCCACCGACAGCTTCATCGGCAACCTCACGCGCTCCCCATTCTTCGCGCGAAACAACAACTGCCCATGCCGACACGCATACCCGAACAGGTCGCGCAGAATCGCCACGTCCTGCTGGCAATAGCGCGCAATCTCCTCGTGGCGCCCCTCCTTCCACCAGGCGAGCGCTTGCAATCCGTCCGCACTCTTCGGCGCGCCGAGCGTCTCCTCGCCGAGGTGGCCGAGCGGGAGGCGAAAACCCAATCGCTCGTGGATCGCATCCAGCAGGTCGAAGGTGGGCAGCTTCGAGAGATCGCGCGGGTCGTAGCCGCGTAGCACGCGGTAGTCGAAGCGGTGCGCATTGAAGCCGATCACGAGATCTGCGAGTGCGAGCCGCTCGAGCAGCGCGTCCACCTGATGCTCGCGATAGCTGAAGAACTCCTCCTCCGCGCTGTCCCAAGCGACGGCACAGGAGATGCGCATCAGGTGTGCGTTGTGCCAGCCGCCCACCTCCTCGGCGCTGCGCTGCGTCTCGAGATCGAACGTCACCACGCGCAGCTCCGAGTGCGCCTCCTCGAACGCCTCCGCTTCCTTCGCGATCACCGTTTCGAGCCGCAGCGGCACCGGCACGGGCGGGAGGATCTGCTCGCCGAGCATTAGGGCGAGCGCCTCCTGCGCGCCGGCTTTGTCGATCGGGCGGTTGCCGTTGCTGCAGCGCGGCGAGTGCACGCAGGCAGGGCAGCCTTCCGCGCACTCGCACTCGCGCAAGCGCGCGAGCGTGGTTTCGAGCAGCGTCTCAATTTTGTCGAAGACGCTGCGCACGAGACCGATGCCGCCTGCGTGTGCGTCGTACAGAAAGATGCAGGCGTGGCCGAGCTGCGGGTGCAACTTGTAGGTGATGCCGGCGAGGTCGAAGCGATCGCAGAGCGCGAACAGCGGCAGCAGCGCCAGCGCGGCGTGCTCGACCGCGTGCAGCGAGCCCATCGGGTTGCGCCCGTTCGCGGCCAGCGCCTGCGAGATCTCGTCCGGGAGCTCGAGCCAGAGCGAGTTGGTTTCGTAGGAGCTCGGCGGCAGATCGAGCGGTTCGGTGCCCAACAACTCCTGGCCGCGCACGCGGCGCCGTTCGTAGCCGACGATGCGCGAGGTCACCTTGACGCGGCCCTCGACGAGCAGGAACGAGCCCGCGGGGCGCGTGCGCGCGCGCGAGAGAATCTCCGTCTCCCGCTCTCCGAGCGCCTTCGTGAAGTACGCCGCGTCGATCGGCGAGACGTCGACCTTGCGCTGCTCGAGGTCGAGGTTCACGACGCGAAACTGGCGCCCGTGGTGCAGGTAGATCGCGCCCGGATGGCATTCGCTCATCACGTTGCCCGCGCCGATCGAGCCGATCACGCGCGGCTTGCGAGCGCTAGCAGCCGAGGCGCGC
>JANNKN010000219.1:0-11246 GCA_031396315.1 Deltaproteobacteria bacterium | reverse complement strand
CGTCGGTCAGGGCCTGTACCTGCCGCTCGAGGGCGGCGATTCGGTCTTCGCGCGCGCGGGCTTCATCCGCACCTTCGGCGTGTGCGGCGAGCGGAGCGGCAGCGGCCACCAGAGCGAAAAGGAAGGAACAGAAAGCGAGCGAGCGATTCACGTCGAGCCTCCAGCAGTGGGTTGAAATTGAAAACCGATTTCAATATCAACCGCACGCTACCGGCCGACCTGACGCTCTGTCAACAGACCCCGAATTGCCCCCGGGCACGCGCTTTCAGGGGCCTAGGCCTCGGGCTGGAACCGGACCGGCATGCGCTTGATGCCGGCGATCAGGCTGCTGCGCTGGAGGCTCGGCTCGGCGGTGAGAGCGAGATCCGGCAGCCGCGTCGCGACTTCGCGCAGGATCGCGTGAAGCTGCATGCGGGCGAGATTCGCGCCGAGGCAGAAATGCTCGCCGATCCCGAACGAGAGGTGCGGGTTTTCCTTGCGCGCAATGTCGAAGCGCATCGAGGTCTCCCCGAACACCTCTTCGTCGCGATTCACGGAGGGGTAGGAGAGGTAGAGCTTGTCGCCCTTCTGGATGCGCACGCCGCGTAGCTCGGTGTCTTCCATCGCCGTGCGCCGGAAGTGCATCACCGGCGGCGCGAAGCGCAGCGCCTCCTCGATGGCGCCGGGCAGGTAGCGATCGACGTCGGTCTTCAGCAGCGCCCACTGGTCCGGGTGCTCGTGCATCAGCCGCATGAACTGCGAGGTGGCATTCCGCGTCGTCTCGTTGCCGGCGACTGCGAGCAGCAAGAAGAAGTTGTTGAACTCGGCCTCGGTGATCGCCTCGCCTTCGACCGAGCCGTTCACGTAAGCACTAATTAGAGTGTCGTCGGGCTTCGCCTTCTTCTCCGCCGCGAGCTTGTTCGAGTACATCCACATCTGCGCTGCGATCGCCATCGGGTTGCCGACGCGCATGTCCGGGTCGTCGCCGCCGATCAGCTGGTTCGACCACTCGAAGATCTGCTTGCGGTCGTCGATCGGGATGCCCATCAGCTCGCAGATCAGCGTCAGCGGGAGCTCGCTGGCGAGATCCTCGACGAACTCGCACTCGCCCTTCTTCGCGATGCGATCGAGGGCGGCGCGCGCGTGGCGCCGGATCGTCGGCTCGAGCTTGTCCACCATGCGCGGCGTGAAGCCGCGCTGCACGAGGCGGCGGTACTTCACGTGCTGCGGCGGGTCCATCACGAGCAGCATGAGCCGCTGGCCCGCCATCGACTGCTCGTCCATGTCCCACACGAACGGGCCACCCTCGGACGACGAGAAGAGCTTCGGATTCCGCGAGACGGAGTGGACATCCTCGTACTTCGAGAGCACCCAAAACCCCACCTTTACCGGCGTCATACTCTGCGACGCGGTCGTGGGCGCGGGATTCCAGGAGACCGGCGCCTCGTGCCGCAGCATCCGCAGGTACTCGTGGGGCGGGCCGCGGTGCGTCACGAAGAGATCGGGATCCGAAAGATCGAGGTCGCCGGGGCGAAGAGGCACGGGTTTCTCCTAAGATTGGGAGCGTCCACTGGCTGAATCGGCCGTCTCAGACGCCGAGTTGAGTCGGGGGGACAGAACGTTCAGGATATCAGACAACATGTCCGACGCGAAAGTTCCGGGTGGGTACTCCGGCCGAACCTCAAAATCGAAGGCCGACGTGCTGCGGGATTTCCGCACCGATCAAATTCTCGACGCGGCCACCGTCGTCTTCGGCAAGCTCGGCTACGCGAACGCCTCGATCGAGCGCATCGCCGAGGAGGCCGGCGTCGCGCGCAGCACGGTCTACGTCTACTTCCCGAACAAGGACGTGCTGCTGAACCAATGCCTCGCGCGCCATCGCGTCGTGCTCAGCGTGCGTGTGCGCGCCGCGATCGAGGGCGCCAGCGGGCTCGAAGGCCGGCTCGCCGCGTTTTTCAGCGCGGTTCTCTTGTACGTCGGCGAAGTCAGCGAATTCTTCCGTGCGCTGATGGGCGTGCGCGGCTTCGATCCATTCTTCGGCGTGGGCAGCAGCGAGGTGGCGACGCCGGAGCTCGAAACCTTGCGCGAAGAAGTCCAGGGGCTCGTCGATCGGCTCTTCACGGACGCCGTCGCCGCGGGCGAGCTCTCACCCGGCGCCGAGCCGCTCGCGCGCGACGCTCTGCAACTCGTGCTCTACGGCGCACTCATGCGCCGCACACTCGCTCCGGGTCCGGCGGATCCTTCGAACGAGGCCGCCCAGCTCGTGCACATGCTGCTGTTCGGCGTCGCGCCACGATGAGCGCGCTCCATGAGAATGAGGCCAACATGCTGTTCGACCGCTTCCGCGTCATCGAC
The DNA here is from genome assembly GCA_031396315.1 of Deltaproteobacteria bacterium. Lineage (GTDB taxonomy): Bacteria > Myxococcota_A > UBA9160 > UBA9160 > UBA6930 > VGRF01. Next base: position 8,912 of record JANNKN010000219.1, on the reverse strand, counting down.
ATCGACACGCACATCACCGAGCCCGCCGACGTCTGGACCGCGCGCGTCTCCAAAAAATGGGGCGACAAGGTTCCGCACATCCGCTCCGTGAACGGCGTCGACCTCTGGTTCATCGGCGACTCGCCGTGCGGCATGCCCGGCGCGTATTCCGCCGCCGGTCACAGCGGAACGTTCCCCGACATGCGGAAGGGCTATCACGACATTCCGCCCGCGATGTACGACGCGAAGGCGCGTCTCGCCCTAATGGATGAAGAGAAGATCTGGGGCAACGTGCTCTACCCGAACGTCGGCGGCTTCGGCGCCGGCGGTTTCCTGCGGCTCGGCGATGCCGAGCTGATGCTCGAGTGCGTGCGCGCGTACAACGATTTCCTGATCGAGTGGTGCAGCGCCGATGCGCGTCGCTTGATCCCGGTGATGGCGACACCGTTCTGGGATCTCGCCGCGTCGGTACGTGAGATCGAGCGCTGCGCCAAGAACGGCTACAAGGCGGTGCTCTTCTGCAACCAGCCGCAGGACCACGGCGCACCGCTGTTGCGCGACAGGCACTGGGATCCCATCTGGGCGACTGCCCAAGCAGCCGGCATGTCGATCAGCTTCCACATCGGCGGCGGCAGCCTTGCCGACGAGTTCAAGGATCCGGCGAACATGGGCGTGAAGGCGAACTTCGCGCGCGTGTCGAGCATGGCGACGCTCGAGAATGCGCGCTGCATCGCCGACCTCATCCTGTCGGGCATCCCGCATCGCTTTCCGAAGCTGCCGCTCGTCTCGGTCGAGAGCGGTGTCGGCTGGGTGACGTACTTGTTGGAATCGCTCGACTGGCAGTGGCTGAACAACGGCGTGCGCGAGGAGCACCCGGAGTACGACCTGATGCCGAGCGAGTATTTCCGGCGCCAGCTCTACGCGAGCTTCTGGTTCGAGGAAGCGGGCGTGGCAAAGGCAATCGAGCTGTATCCGGACAACGTGTTGTTCGAGACGGACTACCCGCACCCGACTTGTCAGGCGCCGGGGCCGGCGAGCGCGGGCACGCATCCGCGCATCTACGCCGAGAAGGTGCTCGCCGGCCTCCCGGAGCCGACGCTCGCGAAAGTGCTGCAGACGACGGCGCAGAAGATCTACGGCCTCGACTGAGCGCCGAGGCAATGCACGCATGCACGGGCTGAAAGGCGTTCGCGTCCTCGACTTCAGCGCGGGCATTGCGGGCGCGTACTGCAGCAAGCTGTTCGCGGATGCGGGCGCGGAGGTCGTGCTCGTCGAGCCGCGCGACGGCGCCGGGGAACGCGCGCCGCTGTTCCGCTTCCTGCACGCGAGCAAGCGCTCCGTAACAGGCGCGCCGGGCGACGCGCACGTGGCCGAGCTCGTGGCGAGCGCGGAGCTCGTCATCGAGGACGCTGGCGCAGACGCGCGATTCGATCGCGCCTCCCTCCTCGCGCGCCACCCACAACTCGTACTCTGCTCGATCTCGCCGTTCGGCCTCGCGGGCCCGTACGCGAATCGCCCCGCCAGCGAGTTCACGATTCAGGCCGAGTGCGGCTCGATCGCCGTACGCGGGCGGCCCGCACAGGAGCCTTATCAGGCCGGCGGCCGCGTCACGTACTGGTTCGGCGGCGTGATGGCCGCCGTCGCCGCAGCCGCAGCAGTGCGTCGCGCCCAGGCGAGCGGCCACGGCGAGCATGTCGATCTCTCGCTGGCCGAGGCCATGGCGCTCGCGACCACCACCTACATGGATCTCTCCTGGTCGCTGCTCGGCCGCAGCAAGCCCGCATTCGCGGGGCAGAGCATCGAGACGCCGTCGATCGAACCGACCACCGATGGCTTCGTCGGCTTCAACACCAACACTGCGCAGCAGTTCAGCGACTTCCTGCTGCTGATCGAGCGGCCGGATCTTCGCGACACGGGCGAGTTCAACACGGTCCTGCAGCGGCTCACCCGGCTCGCGGAGTGGGAGTCGATCGTGCACGCATGGACGCGCCGTCACACCACCGCGGAGATCATCGAGCAGGCCGCGTTGTTACGGATTCCCGTCTCGCCCGTGTGCAACGGCGAGTCGGTGCTCGCGCAAGATCACCTGAGAGAACGCGGCATCTACGGCGAGGACCCGAGCGGCGGCTTCCTGCGCCCATGCCCGCCTTACAAGATGAATGGCGCGCGGCCGCCAGCGCCGAGCGCCGCGCCGAAGCTGGGCGAGCACAATGGGAAGATCGCGCCGCGCGCGCTTCGCCATGCAGCGCCGCGGGGCGAACGCCAACTCCCGCTGGCGGGGCTGCGCGTCGTCGACGCGACTACCTGGTGGGCGGGGCCGACCGCGGGCCACCTGCTCGCAACGCTCGGCGCCGACACGATCCATCTCGAGTCCATCCAAAAGATGGACGGCGGCCGCGCCGTCGGCTTCGTGTTCGCGAATGGCCGCGAGCTACCCTGGGAGTGCAGCACCTTCACGCTCAGCGCGAACACCAACAAGCGCGGCCTCACGCTGAACCTCGGCGATGCGCGCGGCAAAGAGGCCTTGCGCAAGCTGATCGCGAGCGCCGACATCGTGCTCGAGAACTTCAGCCCGCGCGTGATGGAGAGCTTCGGCATCACCTGGGAATTCGTGCGAGCGGCGAACCCGCGCGCGATCTACGTGCGCATGCCCGCGTTCGGCCTCGACGGCTCGTGGCGCGAGCGCGTCGGCTTTGCGCAGACGATGGAGCAAATGTCGGGGCTCGCGTGGGTGACGGGGCGCGTCGACGATCAGCCGCGCATCCTGCGCGGCCCGTGCGACCCGCTCGCCGGCGCCCATGCCGCCTTCGCGACGCTCGTCGCGCTCGCGGAGCGCGACGCCACGGGCCGCGGTGTGTTCGTCGAGAGCGCGATGATCGAATCCGCGCTGAACGCGGCGGCGGAGCAGGTGATCGCCTTTACCGCGCACGGCGAGCTGCAGCAGCGCGACGGCAATCGCTCGGCGCTCGCAGCGCCACAGGGCCTCTATCCGTGCGCGGGCCACAACGCCCTAACGACTCCGCGCTGGCTCGCACTCTCGGTCGAGACGGGCGCGCAGTGGCGCGCGCTGCTCGGCGTGCTCGGGAACCCCACGTGGGCCGCGAGCTCGCGCAGCGCGTCGCTCGCGGAGCGACGCGCTGCCCACGACGCCATCGATGCAGCGCTACGCCCGTGGTTCGCGGAGCGCGAGCTCGAGCCCTGCATCGCGCAGCTCGTCGCTGCAGGCGTGCCCGCCGCCGCGGTACAGGACGCGCGCTTCCTCTCTGATCACCCGCAGATTGCGGCACGCGGTTTCTGCGAGCGCGTCGCACACCCCGTCGTCGGCGATCTGCCGATCATGAGCGTGCCGTTTCGCTACGCGTCGATTGCGCGCTGGCTCCACCGCGCCGCGCCGACGATCGGCCAGCACAACCACGAGCTTCTCAGGGAGCTCGGCTACGGCGACGCGGAGATTGCTGCGCTCGAAGCGGATCGAGTGATTGGGACGCGGCCGATCGGGCTGTGAGCGGGAGACGCTGCGGAACTCAGTAGCGCGCGGTGACGATCTCGTGCGCTCCGGGCGGAGGCGTCGGCTCGAGCGGCGCGAACCGCTTCGCGACCTCTGCGAGCTCCCGCGGAGCGCCGAGCGATGCGAGCAGCCGCGCGACGCCTCGCAGTGCCGTTTCTCGCGAGACGATCGCAACCGCAGTCAGGCCTACGAGCGACAGGTCGAGCAGAACCCCCTGCCTCTCCACGTAGAAGAGCCCCAAACGGCTCTTCCAGGGCCTAATCAGTTGGTTGTAGGCGAGGTCTGGATCCGCGTGGCCCTCGAGGATTTCGCCTTCGTCGGAGAAAACGATCGAGGCGAAATCCGTGACGCCTGGGCGCACGGCCAACAACTTGCGTTCCTCTACGGTGTACATCCGCGTCTCGCGCTCGACGTTCGGTCGCGGTCCGACCAAGCTCATGTCGCCCTTCAGCACGTTCCAGAGCTGCATCAGCTCGTCGAGCTTGTAGCGGCGGACGAACGCGCCGATCGGTGTGATGCGGCGATCATTTGCCGCGGTCGAATCGACCCCGGTCTTGTCCGCGCCGATTCGCATCGAGCGCAACTTCACCATGCGAAACGGCGTCTCGCCGCGCCCGACGCGCGGAGCGATGTAGAACGGGGAGTGTCGATCCTGCGCCCAAATCAAGAAGAGAACGGGGAGCAGGAGCGGCGACAGCAGCAGCAGCCCGATCAACGAGAGCGTCGCGTCGATGATGCGCTTCATTCTCTGGTTCCCTCAGCGCAGCCTCGCGGAGACCGCCTTCACGACCGTCTCGACGGTCGGATAATAGATCTTCTCGAGCGGGCCACTCGTGGGCGCCGGCGCGTCGGGCAGCGTGATCCGAATCGGCGCGACGCGAAGCGTTCCGGGATCCAGGCTTTCGGAGACGAGTGCGAGGATCTCGGCGGCGAAGCCGGAGTTCCGCCAGCTGCCATCCACCACACACAGCGCGCGCGTGCGGCGGCAAGAGGCGAGAATCGTGGCCTCGTCGAGCGGGTTGATCACGCGCGGATCGATGACCTCGCAGTCGATACCCAGCGGCGCGAGCTGCTGTGCCGCCTGCTCGCACAAGTAGGCCGAGTAGCCGGCCCCGACGAGCGTGATGTCGTGCCCTGGGCGCCGAATCACGCACCGGTGCTCGCGCAGCTTGCGTACCTTCACCGGCTCGAGAACTGCGGAACGCTCATAGAGCCATCGATCGTCGATGTACAGGACCGGGTCGTCGCACAGCACGCTGTCGATGAGCAGGTCGCGCGCGTCGGCGGGAGTCGTCGGCATGACCACCCGCAAGCCCGGGACGTGCGCGAACCACGAGTGAAGCGATTGAGAGTGCTGCGCTCCTTGCTCGCCGCCGCGATTGATGATCGCGCGGAAAGTGACCGCGGGAGACACCTGTCCGCCTAACATATGGGACCATTTCGCGGCTTGGTTCACGATCTGGTCCACCGCGAGCAGCATGAAATCCATGCGCGGATGCACCACGATCGGGCGGTAGCCGCAGAGCGACGCGCCGATCGCCGCGCCGGTGCACGCCAGCTCCGATACCGGCGTATCGATGATGCGATCTCGGCCGAACTTCTGGTCGAGGTCGGTCATGGAGTTGCCGACGTACCACGGGCTCCACAGCCCTTGGCCGATGGCAAAGACGTTCGAGTGCGTGCTGAGCAGGTACTCGAAGCCCTCGCGAATCGCCTCGCCGTAGTTGACCGCGCTTCCTTCCGTCATCGCGCCGGGCTCGCGAAAACCAAATCGAGCAGCGCGGACTCGGGCGGATACGCCGCCGCTTCAGCGCGCCGGCAGCACTCTTCGACTTCCGTGCGAATCGTGGCTTCGAGGGCGGCAAAGCCCTGATCGTCGAGGAAGCGCCGATCTCGCATCGCGGCGAATAGGCGGTGAATCGGGTCGCGCGCGCCTTCCACGCCTGGAGCTCCGCCATGCCACGCCGGATTCCCACGTCGGCATCGTCGCGTGGGCCGACGTGGCCGCGATGGCGGAACGTCACGGCTTCGAGCAGCGCAGGTCCCTCGCCGCGCCGCGCACGTTCGATCAGCGACTGCGCAGTTTCGGCCGTGAGGACCACGTCGTTGCCATCGACCGTGACGCTCCGCATGCGGTGTGCCTCACCGAAGCGCGCGATCCGATCGCTCGGTTGGCGCAGCCTGATGTCGAGATGACTCGAGTAGAGGTTGTTCTCGCAAACGAACAGCACGGGGAGATTCAGGATTGCGGCGAGGTTCAGCGATTCGTGGAAGGCGCCTTCCTCGCTCGCGCCATCGCCGAAATAGCTCACCGCTACGCCGCCGTTGGCGTCCATCTTCGCCGCCAGGCCCGCGCCCACCGCGATCGGGATGGTTGCGCCGACGAGCGGAACGCTGCCGTGGAATCCGACCTCGCGGCCGAGCAGGTGCATCGAGCCGCCCATGCCGCGCGAGACGCCATCTTGCTTCCCGAGGATCTCCGCGAGCAGGCCGTAGACATCGCCGCCGAGCGCAAGGAAGTGCGCGTGGGAGCGATGCCCGCCGAACACGCGATCGCGAGGTGTTAGGTGCGCGGAGACTCCCACCGCGACCGCTTCCTGGCCAATGCCGAGATGACAGGGCGCGCGCGCGAGCCCGCGCTCGACCAGCTCCCCGACCACTTCCTCGACGATCCGGATCAGCAGCATCGCCTTCAGGAAGCGATGCAGCTCGGCTTGCGGGGTCGCTCCGAGATCGAGCGCGCGCGTAAATTGCGTCGGGTCCGCAAGCCCAGCCAGCTCGGACGGGCGCGTGGACTGCAAGCCGATCACGCCCGCTTCCCATAGAACGCGCGCACCGCATCGACCACGTACTGCACGTCGCCATCCGAGAGCGTCGTGTTCATCGGCAGCAGCAGCAGGCGTCCATACAAGCGCTCCGTCACGGGCAGGCTCACGCCCTCGAAGCCGAGCCCACTGAACTGGTGCACCGCCTTGCCGCCGAACTGGACGATCGTCCGGATCCCCAGCTCCTCGAGATGCTTCTTCAGCGCGTCGCGCTGATCCGCCTCGATCTCGTAGTTCTGGAAGATGTCGTGATGGTCCGGATCGCTGCCGGGTGCGGGCGGAAGCCGCAGCTCCGAAAGCTCGCGGAGCCCGACGTCGTAGAGGCGAGCGATCGTTCGGCGCCGCTCGAGATCGGTGTCGAACGTCTTGAGCTTCAGATTGAGAACTGCCGCTTGCAGGTTGTCGAGGCGCGAATTCGTTCCCCAGGCGACCACTTCGCCCTGGCTGTTGCGCCCGTGATCGCGCAGCAGGGAGATCTTCTCCGCGACCGCGTCGTCGTTCGTGACGACCGCCCCGCCGTCTCCAAAGCAGCCCAGCACTTTTGCGGGGTAAAAGCTGAAGGTGCCCGCCGCGCCGAACGTCCCGGCGCCGCGTCCGGCGAACTGGGACCCCAGCGCCTGCGCGGCGTCCTCGATCACCTGGAGGTTGCAATCGCGAGCCAGCGCCATCACGTCGCGCATGTTCGACGTTCGCCCGTTCAGCTGAACCGGCATGATGACTTTCGTGCGCTTCGTGACGAGCGCGCGCGCAGACGAAGCATCGATCAGGTGATCGGGGCCGCACTCGCAAAGCACGGGCTTCGCACCGACGAAATGAACGGCCGCAGCGCTCGCGATGTACGTGTGCGCGGGGACGATCACCTCGTCGCCGGGCCCGCAGCCGATCGCCAGGAGGGCGAGCTGGAGCGCGTTCGTTCCATCCGCGACACCGAACGCGTGCTTCACCTTCAGGTAGGCGCGCAGGTTGGCTTCGAAATCGGCCAGGTCACGCTGGAGGATGTAAGCGCCGCGGCTCAGCACATCGCGGAAGACGGCCATGATCTCGTGCTCTTGGCTGGCGAAGAGCGCGGGGTAGTTGAAAAAGGGCACCGTGCGAGATGAAACCATTATGCGCCCCACTCCTGCGATGGATCACGAGTAGTTAGGAACCACTCGCTACGCCGCCACCGTAGGCGTTCGCGCGGCGGCGTAAAGGACCTTGTGCTCGCGGTCGGCCGAGTCGCCTGAGATTTTCTCGAGCTCGCCAATTGGGGCGGATCGCCCTTCGAGCTCGGCAGGCATCACGACCGGCTTGCCGAACACGAGCCGCTTGAGCAGCCGCTTCCCGCGCATCGTCCGAGGCATGAGCCCGAGCGCGACGACGGCCTGTTTCACCGGGCGCAGGACGCGTTGCTTCAGCGTGGTGTCGCGAACCGAGAGGTGCCCGAACAGCTCGACCTCGAAGCCGGCCCGGGTAAAGAGATTCTTCAGCTCGACTACGCCGTAATACGTATGGCTGTGCGGGCTGGGGTTGAAATCCGAGAGATCCTTATTGGCGGTGGCAATCAGGACGTGGCCACCGGGCCGCAGCACGCGCTTGCATTCGGCGATGAAGCGCTCGGCGTCGGGGAGGTAGTAAATGGCCTCGAATAGAAGAATCACGTCCTTCGAGGCCGGCCCGAACGGCAGAGCGAGCGCGTCGATGCGGCTGATTCGAACGCGATCGCCGTAATGACGCCGCGCGATCTCGAGGATCGGCTCCGAGATGTCGCCCGCCTCGAGCGATCGCGCGACTGCGCTCAACAGGCCGAGCCCGGGGCCAGTGCCGCAGGCTATCTCCGCTACGTCGCGATCCCGGCAGAACCGCGCCGCCCAGGCATAACGGTGCTCGAGACGATCGAGCTGCTCCCCGCTGATGGGTTCGCCGGCGAGCTCGGTGAGGTCGAGGAAGTGCCCGGCGTTCGGACTCACGGAAGCGGAGGTGCGTGATTCGCCGACGCTCATGAGCCGACGACGTCTAGTAGGCGCCGTTCCATGTCCTCAAAGAGGCCCGCTTGTTCGAATCGCGCGGCGAACAGGGCCGCCGCGGCTGAACCCATCGTTCGCGCGCGATCGGGGTCATCAGTAATCCTCGAGAGAGCGTCGTAGAAGTCGCCCGAACGCGAGGGGTCGTACTGGACGCCGACCTCGTGCTCGGCGATCAGCGCCGCGCTCTCACCGGAGCAGGACGAAAGCACGGGCAGCCCGTAGGCGAAGTACTCGAAGAACTTATTGGGCAGAGACATCGTCGTACCGGGAATGTACGGCGCCAGCGCAGCGACGCTGTGGGACAGCAGCGCATCGATCTTCGGCATGTCGATCCAGCCGGGAAACAGCATCAGATCGTCGCCTCCTCGAGCCAACGCCTCGCGCGCATCGCCGTCCCCCGCAATCACGAACTGGATGTCGTCGCGGCCCTCGCTCCGCAGCCTTCGCGCGGCGGCCAGGACTGGGGCGAAATCGAAGCTCACGCCGAGTGTGCCCGCAAAGGAGATGATCTTCGCATGCGTCCGTAATCCTCGTTGCCGCCACCATGCCAGCGCGTCCTCGCGCACACGAGCAGTGATCACGGCTCGCGTGTAA
>JANNKN010000170.1:0-4369 GCA_031396315.1 Deltaproteobacteria bacterium | reverse complement strand
GCTGCGTTGACGCCGCCGCGAACGTCGGCTTTCTTGGCCGGCGCATGCGCCTCGCTGTGCACCTCCGACGCCTCGCTCCCGCGCTCCTTGCGGCGCTGGTGCTACTGGCGTCGCTGGCGAGCGCGGCGCACTCGCACGCCCCGGGCGGTGCGCCGGGCGCGGTGATTGCCGCGGACGCGCAGCACGACGTCCGCATCACGGGGGCCGATCTCGACTGTGCGCTCTGCGCAGCCGCCTCGCGACTCGCGCACGGCGCGACGACGATGCCGGCGCCTGCTCCGGAGCTCGCGCTCCGACGCTTCCACGCGGCTCACGCGCGCGACGTCGCTCCGCTGCGCGTCGATCTCTCTCGCACCGAAGCGCGCGCTCCTCCTCGGCTCGGCTGAGCCTCCTCGCGCGCGGCTCCGCCGTGCGCACCCGCTTCGCACGCGCGCACCGCGCAGCGAAGCCCGTTCAGCCCACTCTCGCCGAGGTTCTCCATGCGACTCCGCTTCGCGGGCGCGCTCGCGCTCGTTCCGTTGCTCTCGCTCGTTTCGCTCGTACCTGCCGCTGCGCAGGAAGGCGCCAACAGCTCGTCCGCAGCTGCCACCGACCCGGCCGTCGACCCGGCGTCCGAAGACTCGGATGCCCACGACGACCCCGAACACGGCGGCGCCCTCGAGGAGATCGTGATCACGGCCTCAGGCCACGAACGCACGCGTTTCGACGTGCTCCAGAGCACGAACGTGCTCAGCGGAGACGCGCTCGACCGCCAGACGCGCGCGACGCTCGGCGACACGCTCTCGCAGCAGCCCGGCATCGCCTCGAGCGGCTTCACCGCCGGCGCGAGCCGCCCCGTGATCCGCGGCCAGGACGGACCGCGCGTCCGTGTACTCCAGAACGGAGTCAGTACCGGCGATGTCTCAGGCGTCAGCGCGGATCATCAAGTCACGACGGAGTCGCTGCTCGTCGAGCGCATCGAGGTGCTGCGCGGCGCGGGCACGCTGCGCTACGGCAGCAGCGCGGTGGGCGGCGTCGTCAACGTGATCGACGGCTCGATCCCGAGCGAGCTGCCGGCTGATCGGGTGGAAGGCGCGCTTCGGGGAGCCTACGACCTCAACGCCGACGCGCGCGACTTCTCCGGTGCGTTGCGCGGCGAAGTTGGCGCGGGTGTCGTGCTGTCCGTCGACGGGCTCTATCGCCGCAGCGGCAACGTCGATATCCCGGGGTCGTCGTGGACCGCGGCCGAGCGCGCCGCGAGTGGGCCGGCCTTCGGCTCGGACGTGCGCGGCGACATTCCGAACTCGGGCATCCAAAGCTGGAACGCGCGTATCGGGGCCTCGCAGGTGTTCGACACGGGCTTCGCCGGCCTCAGCTACACGCGCAACGAATCGCGCTACGGCGTACCGGTGTCGGAAGAGGACGACCCGATCGACGTCGACCTCATCCAAAACCGCTACGACGCGGCCGGCGCCCTGGACGCGGCGCTCGGTCCGTTCGAGCGCGCGAGCTTTCGCTTTACGCACTCGGACTACACACACACCGAGCTCGAGGGCGAGACGCCAGGCACGGTCTTCGACAATGACGAGAACGAGCTGCGGGTCGAGTTGAACCAGGCGGCGATCGATGAGCTCGACGGCGTGGTCGGCTTCCAATGGCGAAGCCGCGAGTTCGCGGCGGTGGGCCTCGAGGCGTTGGTGCCGCCGGGCAACTCGCAGCAGTACGGCGTGTTCGCCGTCGAGGAGTGGCACGCCGAGCCGGTAGGGCTCGAGGCGGGCTTTCGCGTCGAGCGCACGCGCTCGGACGCGCTCGGTGCACCGCAGCGCGAGTTCACCACTTGGAGCGCGTCGCTCGGCGCGAGCATTACGCCCACGGACGCGACGCTGCTCGGTCTCACGTTCTCGCGCACCGAGCGCCCGCCGACGCCCGAGGAGCTCTACTCGAACGGTCCGCACTTCGCGTCGTTCAGCTTCGAGCTGGGCGATCCGCGCCTCGATCCCGAGGTCGCGTACAGCATCGAGTTGACCGGTCGCGTGCGCAGCGACGAGGCGAGCGCTGGCGTCACGCTCTTCTACACGCACTACGACGCCTTCATCTTCCTGCGCGACACGGGCAACATCGAGGACGACCTGCCCGAGCGAATCTACTCGGCGACGGACGCGCGCTTCATCGGCATCGAAGTCGAAGGCGACGCCGACGTCGCGCATTTTGGCGGCGCGGTGCTGAAGTTGCGCGGCTCGTTCGACGTGACGCGCGCCGAGCGCGCGAACGGCGACGACTTGCCGCGCATCGCACCGATGCGGTTGCGCAGCGAGCTCGCGCTGGAGACGACGCACACCGATGCGAGCCTCGGCTTCGAATGGGCGGCGCGGCAAACGAAGATCGCCGCGTTCGAGCGCGAAACCGACTCGTACCTGTTCCTCAACGCCAGCGCTGCGTGGCGCCCGCTCGAGCAACTGCCCGGGCTCTCGCTGCGTCTCGACCTGCGCAACTTATTGGACGAGACGGGCCGCAACGCCGTCTCGTTCTTGAAGGAGTTCGCGCCGCTGCCTGGGCGCAGCATGCGGGCAAGCGTGGCGCTGGAGTTCTGAGCCGTGCTCAACGAAACCGCAGCCTTGGCCAGAGCGCGTTCACCGCCAGCCCCGCGATCACGAGTGCGGCGGCACCGAGCTTCCACGCGGGCAGCGCCTCGCCGATTACCCATGCGGCGGCGCCCATCCCTACGACGGGCACGAATAGCGAGAGCGGCGCAATCGTCGCGACGGGATGGCGCGCAAGCAGCCAGTTCCACGCGCCGTAGCCGAAGATCGTGTTGCCCCAGCCTTGGAAGAGCACGGCAGCCCACGTCCAGGCGTCCGCGCTGCGCACGCCGGCCGCGATCGCGGGCGCGCCCTCGAACGCGAAGGAGAGTGCGAACAGCGGCGGCACGGCGAACACGCTCGACCACACCGTGAACGCGAGCATGTCGTCGGGCCGCGCACGCTTCGCGATCACGTTGCCGCTCGCCCAGCCGAGCGCCGCGCACAGCGATAGCGCCAGCCCGAGCGGCGTCGCGTCGCCCTCGGTGTGTGCAGCGATCAACGCGATGCCGCTCGCGGCGAGGGCGAGTGCCGCCCATTGATAGGCGACGACGCGTTCGCGCAGCAGGACGAGTGCAATGCCGATCGTGAAGAAGACCTGCGTCTGGAGGACGAGCGAGGCGACGCCGGGGGAGATGAAGCGCGTCATCGCGATGTAGAGCAGCGCGAACTGCCCGACGCCGATCGCGATGCCGTAGCTCGCGAGCGTGCCGAACGGTACGCGCGGGCGGCGCAGGAACAGCGCCGCGGGCAGGAACGCGACCGTGAAGCGCAGCGCTGCGAACAACAGCGGCGGCAGCTTCGCGAGCGTGAGCGCCATCACCACGAAGTTCGATCCCCACACCACGACGACGGCGAGCGCGAGCAGGAAGTGCGGCAGCGGCAACGAGGCGTGAACCGTGGGAGCGCGAACGATCACTCCTTGGGTTTGGGCTTCACGAAGCGCAGCGTCATGCGGTCGCTCTCACCGATCGCGGCGTACTTCGCGCGATCCTTGTCGCCTTCGATGAAGTTCGGCGGCAGCGTCCAGACGCCCTTCGGGTAGTCCTTGGTGTCGCGCGGGTTCGCGTTGACTTCGGAGCGCGCGTCGAGCACGAAGCCGGCAGCCTCGGCCGCGGCGATCACGGTCGCCTCGGGCACGTAGCCCTGCTTCATCGTGATGCTCACATCCGCGCCTGCCGGCGCGCGGTGCTGCACGACGCCGAGTACGCCGCCGGGCTTCAGCACACGAAACACCTCGCGGTAGATCGCGTCGTGGTAGCCGCCGTTCAGCCAGCTGTGGTTGTTGCGGAACGTGACGACGAGGTCGAGGCTGCCCGCGTCGCCGAGCGCGATCTGCTCGGGCGGAGCGACGACGAGGGTGTGCACCTTGCCGATGCGCGCCTCGTTCGCCGCGAGCCACGCCGCGTACTCGCGCGCCATCTTGTGGGCGTATTTCTCTTGCGGGCCGTTTGGGTCGGCGTTCGTGACGCTGAGCCGCCCGCGTTCCTTCAGCAGCGGGCCGAGAATCTCGGTGTACCAGCCGCGGCCGGGCCAGAGTTCGAGCACGTGCATGCTCGGCTCGACGCCGAAGAACAGCAGCGTCTCGACGGGGTGGCGCTGCGAATCGCGCGCGCGATCGGCCTCGGCGCGCGCGGGCGAGGCGACCGCGGCGCGCAGCGCGTCTTCGCTGGTTCCGGAGAGCGCGGGCACGGCAAAGGCCGCGAAGACGAGCGCGAGCGCGGCCGCGAATGCGATGTGGGTGCGTGCAGTTTTCATGGAGGCTCCATCAGGTTGGGCGCGTTTCGTTGAGACAGCGATCGATGCGCGCG
>JANNKN010000153.1:0-15908 GCA_031396315.1 Deltaproteobacteria bacterium | reverse complement strand
CGTGCGGCGCGAAGGCGTCGGCGCGGTGAGCAGTGCCGTCGACGCCCTCTTCGACGCCGATGGCGACGTGCAAACCGCCGCGTTGCGCGCGCTGCCCGCTCATCCGAGCGAGGCGGCGCAGTTGCTGCGCAGCCGCGCCTTCGGTGCGCGCGCAAACGACGCCGCCGCGACGAGGCCGGCGCTCGCGGCCTTGAGCCTGCTCGGCCGCGACGGCGCTGCGGTGCTGCGCGAAATCGAGAGCGCACACCCGAACGAAGAAATTCGTCGCCTCGCGCAGTTCCTGCTCGGCCGTACGCCAGAACACTGAACTTCGCTCGGCTGCGCCTCGCGGCGCGGCAGTGGGCGCGATGGCCGCGCAGCGCGATGCATTAGGATTCGCGCCGTGACTTACGCCGACGCCTACGCGCGCCTGATCGCGCGCCACTACGACCCGATCAACGCGGTGCTGCGCGGCAGCTCGCAGGACGCCGCGTTCTACCTCGCTCTCGCGCGCGAGAGCGGTGGCCCCGTGCTCGAGCTCGGTTGCGGCACGGGGCGCATCCTGCTGCCGATCGCGCAGGCTGGCATCGCGTGCGTCGGCCTCGACGCTTCGCGCGACATGCTCGACGTGCTGCGCGCGAAAAACCCACCGCCGAATCTCGAGCTCATCCATGCAAGCATGGAAGCGTTCGAGCTCGGCGCGCGCCGCTTCCCTCTGATCACGATCCCGTTTCGCGCGTTCTCGCATCTGCTCGACGTGCCCGCGCAGCTCGCCGCGCTCGCGAACGTGCGCCGGCAGCTCGCACCGGGCGGGCGGCTCGCGCTCGACGTCTTCGATCCGCGCCTAGACCGAATCGCGATCGCGGAGGAGCCCGAGGCGCTCGCCGCGAGCGCGAACACGCCGCGTGGACGCGTGCAGCGCTTCGACCGCGTGTCGCGAGACATCGCGCGCCAAGTGCTCACGCTGCGCGTGCGCTTCGCCGCCGAGGCGCCCGAGGACTGCGGTGAAGGCGAGCTGCAACTACGCTGGTTCCACCGCTTCGAGCTCGAGCACCTGCTCGCGCGTGCGGGCTTTGCGATCGATGCGCTCTACGGCGGCTTCGACCGCAGGCCCTGGGCGCCGGGCGGAGAGACGATCGTCGTCGCGCGTGCTGGCTCGTACCCGGAGCTCACTTCGGCAGGCGGATGAGGCCTTCCTGCACCACCGACGCGATGCGGGCGCCGCGCGCGTCGTACATCGCGCCGATCACGAGGCCGCGCGCGGCGTGCGCGACGGGGCTGTGCGAGGCGTAGAGAATCCAGCCATTGAAGCGCGCGGGCCGGTGCAGCCAAACGGCGTGGTCGAGGCTCGCGACGCTGCGCTTGCCCCAGGGCAGCCCGTGCGGGCGCGATGCGGTCGATAACAAGGTGCGATCGCTCGCGTAGACGAGCATCGCCTCGTGAATGCGCGCGTCGTCCGGCAGCGGCTCGATCGTGCGCAGCCACACGCTCTTATCAGGCGGTTGCTTTGCGCCGCTCGGGTCGTCCGGGTCGCAAACGCGCACCTCCACCGCCTGCCGCCGCCGCGCGCGCGCGTCGTGCAGCATCGTGCTGCGCAGATCCTCCCAATCCGGGAGTCCCTCGGGCCCGGGCGCCTCTGGCTTCGGATCCTGATGGGCGACTCCCTCTTCGGGCACGCAGAAGCTCGCGTCGAGATTGAAGATCGCTTCGCCGCCCTGATGGGCGACCACGCGCCGAGTCGTGAAGCTGCGCCCGTCGCGAATGCGATCGACGAGGAAGCGAATTGGCGCGTCGTGGCCGCCGGGCCTCAGGAAATAGGCGTGCAGCGAGTGCAGCGCGCGCTCGCGCGGCACCGTCGCACTGGCCGCGAGCGTCGACTGCGCGGCGACGAGGCCGCCGAACAGCCGCCCTTCGCCTTTCGGCGTCTGCGCGAGAAACAAATCGCGATCGAGCGCATCGAGCGTGAGCAGCGAGAGCAGCTTGGCGAGCGGCGAGCGGCGAGGCTTCGGAGTGGGCACCGCGGCACCTTCGTGGAAGCGAGCACGAACTTCAACACATCCATTCGTTACGCCGGCTCGACCACCGCCGTGAGCCCATCGACCTCGACCACACGCACCGGCGCACCCGCGGCGATGCACGCGATCCCGCCCGTGCAGGTCGCGCGCCAACGCTCCGCTCCGACGCACACCGTGCCGCCCGGCGCGAGCTCCGTCTCCGCGACGCCGCGCCTCCCGACGAGATCGTGCGGCCCGCCGCGCGCATGCCCCTCGTACGCATGCGCAACGAAACGTGCAAGCACCGCATCCTTCGCGACCCACGACGCGAGTGCGAGCAGCGCCGCCCACCCCGGCACCGCAAACCACGAGTACGCCGCGTACGAAAGCGCACCCGCGAGCGCAAACCCCGGCAGCTGAAACGCCGCATACCGCAACAAAGCCGCGCGAGAAGGAGACGCCCGCCTCATCGCAAACCTCTACCGCGCCCGCCCCATCCCCGTCGAGCCACCCGCCGACTCACGCAAGTACGTCCCCAACGCAAACTCGAAGCATTGCCGCAGCGTGGCCACGCCCGACCGACCTCGATCCCGCGCAGACTCGAAGCACGAGACGAGCCCCGCAAGCGAAGCGCGCAGCGAAGGCGGAGTCCTCGACGCCGTAGCGAAGTAAACAAGGAAAGACCAAACGCACTTCAGATTGCCGAGGCGAAAACCTCGAAGCGACTAGCGATCACCGCAAACCGCGCCTGATCATTTCCTCGGCAATCTGAAGTGCATTCAAAGCTGCGCCCTTGCGCAGATTATCGCTCACCTGCCACAGCCACAGCTTGTTACTGCCGATGTCTTTGCGCACGCGGCCGACGAACACTTCGTCGCGCCCCGCTGCGTCGAGCGCCGTCGGGAACAGGTTGTGCTTCGGATCGTCCATCACGATCACGCCGGGGAACGCGGCGAGCGCCTTGCGCGCGTCGTCCGCCGAGAGCGGGCGCACGGTCTCGACCAGCATCGCCGCCGAGTGGCTCACCATCACCGGCACGCGCACGCAGGTCATCGTGACGTCGAGCTTGTCGTCGCCGAAGATCTTGCGCGTCTCATGGAGCAGCTTCACTTCTTCCGTCGAGTAGCCGTCGTCGCGGAACGACTCGCAGAGCGGCATCACGTTGTGCGCGATCGTCACGGGGTAGGTCGCGGTCGTCGCCGGCTTGCCATGCGCCGTCTCGCCGAGCTGGCGCGCGAGCTCGTCCATGCCCGGCTTGCCGGTGCCGCTCACCGCTTGGAGGGTGGTAACGACGACGCTCTTCAGGCCCGCCGCGCGGCGCAGCGGTTCGAGCGCCATCACGAAGCCGATCGTCGTGCAGTTCGGGCACGAGACGATGCCCTTGTGCTTCTCGAGCGCGTCCGGGTTGATCTCCGGCACCACGAGCGGCACCTGCGGATCCATACGCCAGGTGTTCGACTTATCAATCGCGACGCCGCCGCGCTTGGCGACCTCGGGCGCGAGATCCTTCGAGAGTGCGCCTGTGGCCGCGAAGAATGCGAAGTCGATGCCGTCGAACGACTCGGGCTTCGCCTCCTGCACCGGCACTTCGCGGCCCGCGAACTTCACCGTGGTGCCGACCGAGCGTTCACTCGCGAGTGCGCGCAGCTCGCCTACCGGGAAGCCGCGCTTTGCAAGCAAGTCGAGCACCACCTCGCCGACGGCGCCCGTCGCTCCGACCACCGCCACGTTGCGCTTGCGGTTGCTGGGGCTGGGCATGACGTCACTCCTCGGTGTCAGCCATCGGCGCCGGGCCGACGGAAGCCCGGGAAGATTCCGAGGGGAGCGCGGAGTGTCAACGCGGGAGGGGTGCCGCCGGGAGACGCGTCAGCAGAGGCCAGTGCGAGCGCCGATGCCCGCCCGCACGTCCCGCTTCGCCCAATAGCGCTGCACGAAGCCGGGTCGCCGGTCGCCTCGATCTCCGGCGCGCTCCGCATCCTCCGCGCGCTTCGTCCAGGCTTCGAGCCGCCGCCCGCCTTCCGCGAACGCTGCCTCGGGCTCGACGCGCGCGGCTTCTGCGAACCACCCCGCTTCGAGCGCATCGCGCTCGTTCGCGAACAGCGGCAGCAAGCGCGCTGGATCGCGCGACGCCGTTCGATGCAGGCGTTCGTGGCACCACCAAAGTGTCGCCGCGTCGAAGCGATCGGTTGGCGCGGCACCGAGATCCACGGGCTCGCTCACGCGCACGGGCTTGAACAGCGAAGTGCACGGCGCGGCGGTCGCGGTGACGAAGTGCCTGACACCGTTCGGCGTCAGCTCCGCGATCCAAGAAGCCGTGGTTTGCGAGCTCGCGAGCCGGCCGCCAGCGTGTGCGCACGGCGCGCTCAGGGCGCCGTTGTGCCAGCGATAACGCGGCGCGTAGCCTGCATCTGGGCCGTGGGAGCGCAGCGCGGCGGCGAGATCCGCGAGCGAGCGAGCGCCCTCGGCCGCCGCGAGCGTGCAGGCGCGGCGCTCGGCGGCGCCAGCGACGCGCGTGCGCACTGCGTCCGAGTGCTCGCGCGCGAACTCAGGCAGCGTGAGCGCGTTCGAGATCGCGTACGCGCCCGTGACGCGCTCGGCGCGCCACAGCTTGCCCGCGGTCTCGAGCACGAACGCGCCGCGCGCGTCCGCGACCAAGTAACTGTTGTGGTAGGTGAAGGCTCTGCTCTCGTGACCGCAGCCGCCGCCTTGGCCGTGGGTCTCGAGCAGCTCGCCGATCACGGCGACCGCGCGCTCTGCAGTCTCGGCGCGCTCGAGCGCGAGCCGCAGCAAATCCATGCCGGTGAGGCCGGTCGCGGCGTAGGGCTGCTTGGTGAACACGGCCTCGTTGCCGATCGTGACGCCGTGCTCGTTCGCGCCGATCTCCGCGCCCCACATCCAGAACGGGCGCGAGAGCAGCGTGGCGTGCGTGTCGTGCGCCTGCGGAAGCTCGATCCACGTGCACTTCACGCGTGCGCCACTCGCGTGCGTGCGGCGCGGTTGCCATTCGAGGAGCTGCGCCTCGTTCGGGTCGCGGTCACTGTTCTTCGCGAACAGCACGCGATTGGATTCGACGCGAACGAAGGTGTCACACAATTTGTCGACTTCGCTCGCGCATTCGACTTCGCTCGCCTGTGGCTCGCTGCGCGCTTCGCTTGCGGGTCCTCCTGCGCGCGTCCGTCGCGCTCACGTTGCGCGCTTCAGCGCGGCTTCCACGAGCGGCAGGCGGTCGTTGCCGAAGAACATCTCGCTCTCGTTCACGAACAGCGTGGGCGAGCCGAAGCCGCCGCGCGCAATCACCTCGTCGGTGTTCTTGCGCAGCTGCTCCTTCACCTCGGGCGCCGCGATGCGCTCGCGCAACCAGGCGGGATCGAGGCCTGCGCGCCTTGCGACGTCTTCGAGCACGCTGACCTGCGCCAGGTCCTGGTCGCGCCCCCAATAAGCCTCGAAGCACGCGCGCGACCACGCGGCCTGCGCGCCGCGCTCGTGCGCCGCGATCGCGCCGCGCATCGCCTTCACGCTGTTCACGGGGAACACGCTGGGCCAACCGATCGTGAGGCCGTAGAGGCGCGCCCAGTCTTGGAGATCCTTGGCGTGATACTTCGCCTTGCGCGGGTTCGGCTTGGCGCGCGATTCGTAGACCGATTCGTTCACCGCATTGAACACGCCGCCCACGAGGATCGGACGCCAGATCAGCTCTGCGTCGTGAGTGCGCGCGAGCTCCTCGATCTTGTGAAAGGCGAGGTACGTCCACGGGCTCCCACAGTCGTAGAAGAACTCGAGGCGCGGCATGCAGGTCCCCCTAATGCTTGGACGGATTCGCGGCGCGCCACCGTGCAGCGAGCTCGTCGGCGTCGATCGGCGCTTGCAGCGTGGGCGGGCCGGCGCTCGCGCTGCGATTCACGCGGCGGATGTCGGCATTCAGCGCGTCGATCGCTTCGCGCAACACGCGCTCGCTCGGCATGCTCGCGAGCGTTTCGCGCAGCTTCTGCGCGCGCACGCGGACTTCGAGCGCGGGCGGGAGGAGCGAGACGTCCTCTCTGCGGAGCAGCTGCTTCGCCCACCACAGCGGGTCGTCGGCCTCGGGCAGGCTCGTCTGCGGCGCGCCTGTGCCGGCCAAGGCCTCGAACAGCCCGCGCTTTTTCGCCTCGCGGATCTGGACTTCGATCCATGAATCGAAGCCGAGATCCCACGGTTTGCGCTGCGTCATCTCGGCTCCCAATCGGCGCGCTCGGCCAGGATCCGCGAGACGCGTGCCCAGTCTTCGGGCGTGTCGACGTCGAGCGCGCCGTCCGCGAACGGCACGAGTGCGACGTGCGCGCGCTCTCGCCGCAGCAGTTCCTTCGCGCCGCGGTCGCCTTCGAGCGCGAGCAGCTCGCGCGCGAAACGCGGCGCGAAAATCGCGGGCACGCCGGGCTCGTCGCAATAATCACTCGCCACGAGCTCGGAGCCGGCGCGATGCAGCGCGATCTGCGCGTCGAGCAGCGCGGCACTCACCGCAGGCTGGTCCGCGAGCAGCAGCAGCACGCTCGCATCGCCGTGCGCGAGCGCCGCCGTGACGCCCGCCCGCAGCGAAGCTGCGAGCCCGGATTCCCAGCTCGCGCAGCGCACCGCCTCGATCGCGAGGCCCGCGAGTGCGGCCTCGACGCGCTCCGCGTGCGCGCCCGTCACGACCAGCGAGCGCTCCGCGCGAGAGCCGAGGGCCGCCAGCGCGGCGCGGCGAACGAGCGTTTGACCGGCGAGCCGCAACAACTGCTTCGGCTCGCCGAGGCGCCGCGAGCCACCTGCCGCGAGCACGACGGCGACTACCGGCGTCACGGCGCGCTCGAAGTCTGCGGCCTCACGCCGCGGGCTCGTGGATCGGGCCTTTGCGCTCGCGCAGCGCGCCCCCCGAGCGCCCGCTCGCGAAGGCCTGCACCTCGGCGCAGATCGCGAGCGCGATCTCCTCGGGTGCGTCGGCGCCGACGTCGAGGCCGGCCGGGCCGAACACGCGCGCGTGGTCTTCGTCGCGCACGCGCACGCCGGACTTCGCGATTTCGGCGAGCAGGTCCTGGGTGCGCTGCTTCGGCCCTAACACCGCGATGTAGGGCGCCTGCGTCGCAAGGAGCGCGCCGAGGATCGCGCGGTCGTGCAGATAGTGGTGCGTCATCACGACGGCGTGCGTGCGCGAGTCGACCGCCGCGCTTGCGACTGCGCGCGCCACTTCGACGTGGCTCACGTCCGCGCCAGCGAAACGCTCGCCCACTGCATACGCCGCACGGTGATCGAACACCGCGACGTCCCAGCCGATTTCACGAGCGATGCGCGCGAGCGGGATCGCGTCCGGCCCAGCGCCGAAGAGCGCGAGCCGCAGCGGCGCGCGCGCCACCTCGATTTGGATTTGTGCGTCGCCGGCCGCGAAACGGCGTCCTACATTCGCGGTAAGGCAGTCGCGCAGCGCGGCGTCGATTTCGGCGAGGGCGAGCCCCCCTGAGGCCTCGCCGCGCGAGTCGAGCACGCGCCGCTCGCCCGCCCGCGGGCCGCTGAGTGCAGTCGCAATCGCGCCGTTTTCTCTCGCGCGGCTCCAAGCGGCGAGCCATGCGAGCGGCCCCGGGTGCGCCGCGTCCACGCGCTCGACCCAGACGTCGACGGCGCCCGCGCAGCCGAGCCCGAGGCCCCACACGATGTCGTCTTCACCGCGGTGGTCGTACTGCACGAGCGCGGGCACGCCCGTCTCGCGGACGCGACGCGCATGCTCGAGCAGATCGCCTTCGAGGCAGCCGCCGCTGATCAGGCCCACCAGCGTGTCGTCGGGCAGCACGAGCATCCGCGCACCGGCGCGCCGATAGGTCGAGCCCGCAACGCCCGCGACGCTCGCCAGCACGCCGGTCTCGCCTTTCCCAGAGAGCCGCGTGAACGCAGCCAAGATGTCGCGTAGCTCCTTCATGCTCCCCGCTTCGGCTCGGCCGGCCGTGTTCCCGACTCACGTGCGCCAGAGTCGGCGCGCATGGGTTGCACCCGCTGCTTGCGCAGGCTCCGGCTCGATGCATTCTGCATAGCGACGTGCCGAGGATAGACGCGATGTCCGCCGCTTCCGAGCCCGCCCTGATCGTTCGTCGCGCCGAACGCCGCGACCTCGCCCAGATCACCGAGATCTACAACCACTACATCGAGACGAGCTCGATCACCTTCGACGTCGAGCCCTACGCCGAAGCGGCGCGCGAGCCTTGGTTCGCGCAGTTCGGGGCGAGCGGACGGCACCAGCTGTTCGTGGCCGCGCGCGCCGGGCGAGTGATCGGGTATGCGGGCTCACTGCAGTTCCGGCCGAAGGCTGCCTACGAGACGAGCGTCGAGGTCACGATCTACGTCGCGCCCGACGAGCGCGCACGCGGCCTCGGTCCGCGCATGTACGACGCGTTGTTCACGGCGCTGCGCGGCCAGGACGTACACCGCGCACTCGCAGGCATCACGCTGCCCAATGACGCCTCGGTGCGCCTGCACGAACGCCTCGGCTTCACGCGCGTCGGCGTGTATTCCGAAGTGGGCCGCAAGCTCGGGCGCTACTGGGACGTCGGCTGGTGGGAGAAACCCCTCTGAGCCCGCGCTCAGCCAAGCGCGCTCGCCAGCCAGAAACGATCGCTTCACTCCCGCAGCGGACCTGCCGATTCGGCCGCGGTGATCCTCCTACCGATCGGTCATCAGGATTCCGCCGTGCGTCGCCTGCCCTGGGTGACGTTCACGATCATGGGCGTGTGCCTCGCGGCGTTGCTCGCCACGAACGGCGAGGTCGAAGCGTCGCAGGTGCGCGCGACCGCGGCGCGGGAGCGCGTGGTCGCGGTGCTGGAGCGCTGGTCCGAGCAGCCGTATCTGCGTCTCGATCCGCGCGCGATGCGGGAGCTTCCGCCCGAGCTGGCGGCGAGCTACGAGGCGAAGCTCACCAGCGGGGCGCTGCTGCCAGCTGAAAAGCCTCCGTTCGAGGTCACGGCCGAGCAGGCAGAGCTCGACGCGGAGGTGTCGGGCGCGCTCACAGCACTCGAAGTGGCAGAGGCGTCGCATCCGTATCTTGCCCACGGCTTGCGCCCGGGAGCGATCTCAGGTTGGGGCCTCGTCGCACACATGTTCATGCATGCCGGCTGGATGCATCTGCTCGGCAACCTGTTCATGCTTTTCATGGCCGGGCCCGCGCTCGAAGATCGCTGGGGCCGGCCGCTCTACGCGGCGGTCTACGCGATCTCGGGCATCGGTAGCGCGCTCTTCTTCGCGGCCTTCGCGAGCGATCCGAACCTGCCGCTCGTCGGCGCCTCGGGCGCGATCTCCGGCGTGTTCGGAGCCTTCCTCGTGCGCTTCTGGTCCACGGAGATTCGCTTCTGGTACTTCATCTGGCTCGGCTCTCGCCCAATCCAGGGAACGTTCGAGCGCCCGGCGTACCTGATGCTTCCGCTCTGGCTCGCGAGCGAGGTGCTGCAAGCGTGGCTCGCGCATGCGCTCGGCATCAACGGCGGAGTCGCGAACACGGCGCACATCGGCGGCTTCCTGGTCGGTGCGGCCGTCGCGTTCGGCGTGAAGGCAACCAAGCTCGACGAACGCTTCGATCGCGCGATCGAGGAGAAGGTGACCGTACGCGGCAACACCGCCGTCGCCGACGCGCTGGCGTTGCGCGAGCAAGGCGACTTACCGGGTGCGATTCGCGCGCTCGCGGTGCAGACGAAGAAGAGCCCGCGCGATGCCGACGCGGTCGACGCGTATTGGGACGCCTGCGTCGCTGCGGGCAATCCCGGCGACGCGGCGCACGCCGTACTCGCGCTCGCGCAGCGTGAGCTCGCGGCGAACGACGGCGCGCGCGCGGCGCAGCGTTTCGTCGAGGTGCGCGCGGCGCTACCCCACTACGGCTTCGACGCCGCGTTCGTGGCGCGGCTCTTGCCGCAGCTGCGCGAGATGGATCGCGAGCTTGCAAGGCAGGCGTTGTGCTGGCTCGCGCAGCCGAAAAGCGGCGCACTCGCACCGACGCTCGCGCAGCGCGCGCTCGAGCAAGCGCGCGAGCTCGACCCGCAGGTCGCGAAACAGCTCGCGCGCAAGCTCGCGGCGGGCGACTTGCCGCAAGCGATGCGCGAGCGCTTCGTCGCGCTCGCGAATGCGCTCGAAGCCGAGGCGCCGGACCCGCGCGCGGACGAGGGCACGGGCCTCGAGCTTGCGAGCGAAGGGCCCGGCGCGAATCGAACCCGCGGCGTGCTGCGCGAAGAGCCCACGCCCGATTGGGATCACACCGCGCTCGACTTCGATGACGAAGGCGCCGCTTCGAGCTCGCCGGCCGAGGCGCTCGGTTCTGAACTCACCGAGCCCGAGCCGGAGCTCGCGGGCGAGGAGCGTGCGCTCGCGGCCGTCGCATGGATCGCAGCGCCCGACGACGCATGGGACGCGCTGAAGATTCTCGAATCCGACGAGCCCGTCGTACCGGCTGCGCCGCGTTTCGCGTCGCTGAAGGTCACCGACGCGACGCCGCTCGCGCTGGCGGACGGCGCGCTCACGCTGGCGCTCGACGGCGGCCGCAAGGTGCAGTTCGCGCTCGCGAAAGTCGACGGCATCGCGCTCGCCGCCGTGCGCGGAATTGCCGCGAAGCCGGTGCTCGTGATCGACCTGTTGATGGGATGGGGCTCGCTCGAGGGCGGCGAGCTGCGCTGTGTGCGCCTGCGCAGCGACCGCTTCGACCCGCGCAAGCTCGCGAGCGCCGCCGACCCGCTGAGCGCCCTGCGTGCGTTCGTCGCGCAGCTCGTCGCGATCTCGGGCGCAACGCCGCTCGGCGCCGCCGACCCGGCGCGCACCGCCGTGCTCACGCCGTATGCGGATGCCGCGACGTACGAGCGCGAGCTGCTGGAGGCGGGCGCCTAATCAGAGACGGCATCCGCCCCACTTCCCCCGCTCGCTCTCTCCGCTTCCTCCACCACAGCGCTCGGCTTGCCCACGCACGTCACCCACAGTTGGTGCACCGCGCGCGTGGCGCCGACGTGCAGCAGGCGGCGCGACTTCGCGTCGGTCGGGAAGTGCGCGGCGTCGCAGCCCGCGAGCACGACGTAGTCGTACTCGAGGCCCTTTACCTGATCGATCTCGGTGACCTCGACGCCCGGCGTGAACGAGAAGTTCTGCTGCTGCACCCAACGCAGCCGCGGAACTTCGCTCTGCTGGAGCCCGCGGAAGTAGATCTCGCTGAGCTCGCGCGACGGCGTGAGCACCGCGACCGAGGCGAGCGGCTCGGCGCTCGCGAGCGCTTGCAGCGCATCGGAGAGCGAGGCAATGCAGGCACCGTGCTCGGTGAAGTGGAAGATCTCCACCGGCGGGCCCGAGCGCGTGGTCATTAGGGCGAGGTCCTTCTCGCGCAGCGGGCCGAGCAGCTCCATCGCGAAGCGCGTGATCTCGGCCGACGAGCGGTAGCTGATCTGCAGCGTGTCGACGTGGGCGGCCGCGAGGCCCAGGTGCCGGAAGAACTGCGACCAGTCGGTGAAGCCTGCCGCCTGCATTACGTGCTGCTGCGTGTCGCCAGCGAGCGTCACGCTGCGGCGCTCGTCGGCGCACTCGATCAGCACGCGCACTTCGAGTGGCGAGAAATCCTGGACCTCGTCGAGCGCGATGTGACGGTACTGGAGCGGGCCGCCGTCCGGCGCGAGCAACGGGCCGTTGCGCAGCTGCCAGGCCCGCAACAAGAGCGCGTCGTCCTCGGGGTCGAGCTCCGCACCCGCGTTGCGGTCGCCCGCCAGATGAGCCTGAACGGCCTCGAATTGCGCGCGGCAGTGCGCCACGGCTTCCTCGAGATGGTTCGGCCGGAACGCGCTCGGCGCCTCCTCCGCGAACACGCTCTGCAAGAACGGAAAATCGCCGAGCACGCTGATCCAGTCGTCGATTGCGCGCGCGCGCGATGGCGCGCCGGGCGAGCGCGCCACCTGCCGCTCGAACGCGGTCTCGAGCGATGGATGCAGCTTCAAGCGCGCGACCAGCGCGGGCGTGTCCTCGCGCACGCGGTCGGGCAGCATCGGGAAGTGGCGCCGCCGCACTTCGCGGGACCACTGGTGGAACGTGCGCACTGCGACGCGGCCGACGCCGAGCGCGGGCAACACGTGGCTCACGTAGTCGCGCAGACCCGGCGAGAACACGACGAACAGCGTCGCGTTCGAGTCGATGCTCGGATCGTCGTACGCGAGGTACGCGATGCGATGCAGCGCGACGGTGGTCTTGCCCGAGCCCGCGGCGCCGCGGATCACGACGAGGCCGGTGCTCGGGCGTGTGATCAGGTCGAACTGCGCGCTGTCGATCAATCCCGCGATGTCGGGCAGGCGCTTGTCCGCGCGCAGCGTGCGCCCACTCGGATCGGTGCCGAGCCGCCGCGCGCCGCCGTCGCCCGCCTGTACCCGCAGTGCGGCACCTTCTCCGCCTGCGAGCCGCGGTAGCGATTTCGCCGAGACGCGCCAGCCGTCCGACGCGCTCTCGTCGGGCACGAACACGCCCTCGGGCGCCTCGACGCGCTCGAGGCCGCCGGCGCGAATTGTTACGGTGCGCCGCGCCTCGATGCGCCCTTCCTGCAAGCGACCGCTGATCTCCTCTTCGTACTCGTCGCCCTGCTGATAGCGGTAGAAGAGCTGCGCGATCGGTGCGTTGCGCCAGTCGACGATGCGCAGGCCATGATCGAGGCGCGTGGCCTTGCCGATACAGAGTTCGCGCACGCGGCCGTTCTCGCGCAGCCGCAGGTGCGCGAAGTACGGCGAAGAGTGATCGACGCGCGGCGATTGGCGCGATTTGCGGATCTGATCGAGCACCGAGCTCTGCACGTGGAAGCGCAGCGTGAGCTGCGTCTGGTCGTATGGATCCGGCGGGCTCTCGAGCAGCTGGTCGCGGATGCCGTGCAGATCCTGCACGAGCCCCGTCTCCGACGGCGCCTCGGGCTCCGGAACCTTGCCGAGCGTGTCGCGCACGTGCGCGAGCAGCTCCAACTCTTCCTGCACGATCCGATCGGGCAAGCGCCGGCTCCGACTCCAAGGGAACTGATTTGAGTACTTCAGCCGCCCAAGTTTTCCAACACATTTTTCTCTTCCCCCCTCCCTCCCGAGCTTCTCGTATGAGCAACCTCTCTGCGCGGAACACCATCCAGCGATCGCGCGGGGCAAAAGCGGAGACGGCGCGGGGCGGGCTGCGGCGAAATCAAGCGCACCAGACAACGCCAAGGAATCGAAGGGCTCCGGCCCGCCGAGCACCGGTACACCCAGCCACACGCGCGAGCCCTTCGCCGCAGCCCGCCCCGCGCCGTCTCCGCGTGGTGCAAGTCGCCAAGGGCCCAACCGCGCGTTATCCGATCCCGCATGTTCAAAGCAGACGACTACGAGAAGCTCGGCAGCTTCTTCTTGGGACGCGTGCTCGCGCCCGACGGCTCGCCCACCGACGCGCCACTGCTCTACGACGCGAAGGATCTGACCACCCACGGCGTGTGCGTCGGCATGACCGGGAGCGGCAAGACAGGCCTGTGCCTCGCACTGCTCGAGGAGGCAGCGATCGACGGCATCCCCGCACTCGTGATCGACCCGAAGGGCGATCTAGGCAACTTGTTGCTGACGTTCCCGGCGCTGCGGCCGGATGATTTCGCGCCCTGGATCGATCCGGCCGAGGCCGCGCGCGCGGGGCAGGCGCCTGCCGAGTACGCGCAGACCGTCGCCGACCGCTGGCGCAAGGGACTCGCGGATTGGGGCCAAGCGCCGGCGCGGATTCAGGCGCTGCGCGACGCTGCCGACATCGCGATCTACACGCCCGGCAGCACGGCCGGCCGGCCGCTGCGCCTCCTGCGCTCGTTCGACGCGCCTCCGCCTGCGCTCGCCGCGGACGCCGAGGCCGTGCGCGAACGACTGCAGGCCGCCGTGTCGAGCCTGCTCGCGCTGCTCGGCCTCGATGCGGACCCGATCCAGAGCCGCGAGTCGATCCTGCTGCAAAACATTCTCGATGCCGCCTGGAAAGCCGGGCAGAACCTGGATCTCGCCTCGCTGATCCGCGCGATCCAGGCGCCGCCCTTCGAGCGCGTCGGCGTGTTCGACCTCGAGTCGTTCTATCCCGCCAAAGAGCGCATGACGCTCGCGATGAACCTCAACAACTTGCTCGCCTCGCCGAGCTTCGGCGCGTGGCTCGAGGGGGAGCCGCTCGATATCGCGCGCCTGCTCCATACGCCGGAAGGCAAGCCGCGGCTGTGCGTGCTCTCGATCGCGCATCTCAGCGACGGCGAGCGCATGTTCTTCGTGACGCTCTTGCTCTCGGAGTTGATCGCGTGGATGCGCGCGCTGCCGGGCACGCAGTCGCTGCGCGCGCTGCTCTACATGGACGAGATCTTCGGCTACTTCCCGCCGACCGCGAATCCGCCATCGAAGCAGCCCATGCTCACGTTGCTGAAGCAGGCGCGCGCGTACGGCGTCGGCGTGTTGCTCGCGACGCAGAACCCAGTCGACCTCGACTACAAGGGCCTCGCGAACACAGGCACCTGGTTCCTCGGGCGGCTGCAGACGGAGCGCGACAAGCTGCGCGTGATCGAGGGCCTCGAAGGCGCATCGAGCGCGACCGGCAAGGCGTTCGATCGCGGCGCGATGGAGCGAACGCTCGCGGGCCTCGGCAACCGTAAGTTCCTCATGCACAACGTGCACGACGATGCGCCCACCTTGTTCGAATCGCGCTGGGCGATGTCGTACCTGCGCGGCCCGCTCACACGCGACCAGATCCGCAAGCTCACACAGCCGAGCGCACGCGCCGTAGCCGCTGCGCCCGTCGTGGCGGCGCCGAGCCCGCCAAAGGCGCCCGCCCCCTCGCCGCGCCCGACGTTGCCAACGGGCATCGAGGAACGTTTCGCTGCGCCGCCCGTTGGCGGCACGAGCGGCGCGCTCGTCTACGAGCCGTCGCTGTTTGCGACGGCGAGCGCGCACTACGTGCATGCGCCCGCGAAGCTCGACGCCTGGCAGAGCCTCGCGCTCAGCGCGCGCCTCGATGAAGCCAGCGCTGCCGCACCCTGGGACGCAATGAGTGAGCTGCCGGGTAAACCCGCGCTCGCCGCAGGTCCGGAGCCCCTGGCCTCGTTCGGGCCACTGCCGGCGCTTGCCCAGCGCCCGCCTAGCTACGCGCGCTGGGCGAAGATGCTCGAGTCGCGCCTGCTTCAAGCGCGCCCGCTCACGCTTCACGAGTGCCGATCGCTGAGAGCCTTCTCGAATGCGGGCGAATCATTGGGCGACTTCCGCGTGCGCCTGCGCGATCGGCTCCACCAGGGCCGCGACCTCGAAGTCGAGAAGCTGCGCCAAAAATGGGCGCCCAAGCTCGCGGCGCTGCAAGAGCGCGAGCGCCGCGCGCAGGAACGCGCCGAGCGTGAGAAAGACGAGTATTCCAGCAAGAAGCTCGAGACCGCCGTCTCGATGGGCGCTTCCGTGCTCGGTGCGCTCTTCGGCCGCAAGCTCGCGAGCGCCACCAACATCGGCCGCGCTGCCAGCGTGGCGAAGAGCGTCGGCCGCGCCGCCCGCCAACGCGAGGACATCGAGCGCGCCGAAGAAGGCGCCGAGACGATCGGCGCACAACGCAAAGAGCTCGAAGCCCAATTCCAGGCCGAGCTCGAAACCCTCCGCAACCGCGGCGACGTCGACCAACTCGAAATCACCGAGCTCACCCTCCCCCCGCGCAAAGGTGACCTCAGCATCGACTCCCTAATCCTCCTCTGGACCCCCCGCACGAGCTGATGCCCGCGCTCTCCAACACAAAAAATGAATTCAGGGCGCCTCGATGGCGCCCTGAATTGACCCCTCCCCAATTATTGTGGCTCGCGATTCTCCACCCCGAGCGGAGGGGGCGGGCGGCGGCGGAGCGGAAGTAAAGCGCAGCAGACAGCGCCCGTGACCCAAGGGCTTTGGAACTCAGCGCACCGCAACGCCCGCACAGACGCGCGAGCCATTCCGCGCAGCC
>JANNKN010000146.1:0-4725 GCA_031396315.1 Deltaproteobacteria bacterium | reverse complement strand
GGATGTCGAGCTTGCGCGCCTGATCGCGGGCATCGCTGCGCGCAAGGCGTGGGGGAACGTCACGCTGATCGTGGTGAGCGACCACGGCATGCTCGCGCCGCAGGGCGCCGTCGATGCGAACGCGTTGCTCGAAGCGGCGGGCGTCGCGGGCCGCGCGATCAACGCGAGCGCGCTCGCGCTCGTCACGCTCGATGCGCCTGCAGATGCGGCGAACGCGGCGCGAAAGTTGGCCTCGGCGGAGCCGCGCATCCGCGCCTACGCGCGCGCGCAGCTGCCGCCCCAGCTGCGCTTCGCGCACCCGAATGCGGGCGATGTCGTGCTGCTCGCCGACGCGCCACTGGCGTTTACGGACGCGTGGTCACAGTTCGACTTCTGGCGGCGCGCCTCCGCACTCTGGGGCGGCGAGGTCGGCGTGCACGGCTACGACCCTGACAAGTCGCCCGAGATGCGCGCGGTCTTCTTCGCCCTCGGACGCGGCGTGCCCGCCGGCGCGAGGCTCGGCCCCACACGCGCGCTCGACGTCGCCGCGACCGTCGCGCGCCTGCTCGCCATCGCGCCGCCCACCCAGAACGAAGGCGCGCCGATCGCGGGCATCGGCGTCGCCGCGAGCCAGTAGCCGTGGCCCTTTGGGGTCAGACCCCAAAGGGCCACTAGGCGGCGCGCCTACGGCTTCGGCATCGCGTCCGCGCTGATGCCGAGGCGCTTTCCGGCGGTGTAGCCGCCGTCTACCGCGAGCGCGGCTCCGTTCACGAACGAGGCGTCGTCCGAGCACAGGAAGAGCGCGGCGGCCGCGATCTCCTCGGGCTCGCCGAGTCGGCCGAGCGGGTGCGCTTGCACGACGCGATCCGCCACTTCCTTCAGCGTCGGCTCGTTCAGCGCGGCCGTCATCGGCGTCCGGATGAAACCCGGGCAGATGCAGTTCGTGCGGATGCGATGCGGGCCATAATCGAGCGCGAGGTTGCGCGTCAGCAGCACGACGCCGCCCTTCGACGCGTTGTACGGCGCCGTCGATTCGCCGCCCTCGAGCCCGTAAACGCTCGCGAGATTCACGATCGCACCCGGGCGCTTGCGCCGCAGCATCGATGCGAGCGCATACTTCGCGACCAGGAACGTCCCCGTCAGGTTGATGTCGAGTACGCGTCGCCACTCGGCGAGGTCGAGCTCGTGGACGACCGTGCCGCCGGCGACGCCCGCCGCATTGATCACGCAGTCGATGCCGCCGAGCGCCGCGTCGATCGCCTCGACCGCGCGCTTCACCTGCGCCTCGTCGCGCACGTCCGCCGCCTCGAACGCCGCGAGCGGGAGGTCGCCCGTCGGCTTCGCGAGGTCGAGCCCCGCAACCCGTGCGCCCTCCGCCGTGAAGCGCTTCACGCACGCGCTGCCGATGCCAGAGGAAGCACCTGTTACGAGCACACGTTTACCTGCGAGACGATCGGACATAGGGCTCCTCATTTGTGTCAGCAGGGGCGCACGTTACCGAGACGCGTGCGCTCGGCTTACGCTCGCGCAATCGTCGAAGCGAGGAGCCCACGCGTGACCGAGATCCATGGAACTTGCGACCCACACTTCGAGAAGCTGCGCGATGCGTTCGCGCGCAGCTTCGAGCGCGGCGATAAATCCGAAGTCGGCGCCGCGGTCGCCGTGTGGCGCGAGGGCAAGCTCGTCGCCGATCTGTGGGGTGGGCACGCCGACGCGGCGAAGGCGAAGCCGTGGCAGCGCGACACGATCGCGAACGTCTACTCGACCACGAAAGGCGTCACCGCGCTGTGCGCACTGCGGCTCGCCGAGCGCGGCACGCTCGAGCTCGACGCGCCCGTCGCACGCTACTGGCCCGAGTTCGCGGCCAACGGGAAGGGCACGATTCCCGTGCGCTGGTTGCTCACCCATCAGGCGGGGCTCGCTGCGGTGCGAGAGCCGCTGCCCGACGAGGCGCTCTTCGATTGGCGCGCGATCTGCGACGCGCTCGCCGCTCAGGAACCCTGGTGGGAGCCGGGCACGAAGCACGGCTACCACGCGATGACGTTCGGGCACCTCGTCGGGGAGGTCGTGCGCCGCGTCGACGGCCGCAGCCTCGGCAACTACTTCCGCGAGGAGTTGGCGGAGCCATTAGGGCTCGATTTTCACATCGGCGTGCCCGAGGCATCGCTCGCGCGCTGCGCCGAGATGATTCCGACGCCCGTAGCGCCTGGGGAGAAGGACGCGCTGGCGACGTTTGCGGCAGAGGGCAGCGCGTCGGTCACCGCGGCCGCCTTCAACAACCCGCGCCAGCGCCGTGGCACGGTGAACAGCGAGGCGTGGCGGCGCGCGGAGCTGCCCGCAGCCAACGGCCATGGCGACGCTCGCTCGCTCGCGAAGCTGTATGGAATCCTCGCCCGGCAGGGCGGGCACGATGGCGTGCACGTGCTCTCGCCGGAATGGACGCGGCGCGCGCGCACCGAGCAGGCGTTCGGCAAGGACGCCGTGCTGATGGGCATGCCGACGCGTTTCGGCCTCGGCTTCATGCTCCGCCATGATCTGTTGCCGCTCGGGCCCAATCAGAACAGCTTCGGGCACCCAGGCGCTGGCGGCTCGATCGCGTTCGCGGATCCCGACGCGGGGATCGGTTTTGCCTACGTGATGAACCAGATGCAGGCGGGCCTCGCGGGCGATCCGCGCGGCTATCGCTTGATCAAGGCGGTCTACGCGGGGCTCGGCTGATTCAGCGCGCCTCCCACTCCTCGCTGCGGATTTCCTGCCCGCTCATCGCGTCCATCACGCGCGTTGCGGAATAACAATCCGCGGCCCAGCGCTGGAAGGCCTTGCGGTCTTCTCCTGCGAGCGCGTACCAGAGGGGGTGCACGTAGACGGCGCGCTCGTGTACGCGCCACGCCGCGACGAGGTCCTGAGCGCGCTGCGCTCCAGCGACGCGCACAGCGCCTCGCTCGTGCTCGCGCCGGGTGCGAGGGCGCGGTGAAGGGGCGCGAGGCGCTCAGCCATGCGCTCGGGCGCGGCGATGTCGGCGGTGGACGCATCGCTCGGCAGCCAGCCTACGAGGCCGTCGGGCGTGCGCGCCAGTTTCCAGCCGCGCTCGATGCGATCGACGGCGACGCGCGCGCCGGGCAGCGCGACGCCCGTGATCGCGGCCTTCGCGGAGGGCTCGGCGCGCAGCGGCGCGTTCGGCGCGAGCACGCGCTCGTAGCGCAATGCGGGCACCGCGAACGCGATCAGCGACCCCGTGCTCGCGGGCTCGGCTTCGCTCGCAACACCCGGTGTTTCGGGAATCGCCGTGGGAGCGGCCTCGTTCGCGGTCGCCGTCGCGACGCCCGAGAGCTGCGCAACCAGCGCTTCGAACTCCGCGTCCACGTCTCCGAACGCACCGGGCGCGCTCTCTCGCGCGAGCGCGCGAACGTCGCGCAGCGTGCAGCCGCACTCGCGGTGCGCCGCGTCGGCGGCGAAGCGCACGGTCAAGTGCTGCGACGCGTTCGCGCGCAAGTTCAGGCGGCCCGTAACAGGTGTCAGGAAGAACGGCGCGCCGGCGTCGTCATACGCGCCGCAGTGAAGGCCGGGTAGCGCCAGCGCCGTCTCGTTCGCCCGCACGCGCAGCTCTGCTTCGAGCAGCGCGTCGCCGCGGCCGACAGGGCGGCAGCGCGTGATCTCGATCGCGACGCGTCCGCGCAGCTCGCGCGGCAGCTCCGGCACGCGCGCGAGCACGCTGCTTGACGACGCCGCCGCGAGCGCGAGCCCGCCGAGAACCGCCCACGCCGCTCGCACGCTCATCCTCCCCCTTCGAAGCGTTATGGACGTTAGGCTGGGCTGAAATGTTCTCAGCTTCGACATTGCGCGCGAGTTGCCTGCGCGTGCTCACGAGCGGCGAGCTGGACGCGAAGCTCGCGCCGCTTGGCGCCGCAGAGTCCCGCGCAGGAGATGTGCAAGCTGCAGTGCGCATCGCGCGTCCCGCGCGCAGCGCGGCGCTCGCGATGGGCTCCGGCGCCGCTCCGCTACCGCGGCCAAGCGCGCTCGGCGACGCCGCGGCCCGCGCGCTGGCGCTCGCGCGCTTCGCGCACCACGAGATCCAAGCGGCCGAACTGTTTGCCGCCGCGCTGCTGCGCTGGCCCGAGCTGCCGGCGCCAATGACGCGCGCGCTCGCGGGCATCCTCGAGGACGAGCAGCGCCACGCGCGGCTCTATCTCGAAAGGCTCGCCGCGCTCGGCGCAGGCTTCGAAGAATTTGCGCCGCATTCCGATTACTTCTGGAAGCACGCCGCCGCGCTTCTCGACGGCGCGCCGGCCGCGTTCTTCGCGGCGATGGGGCTCACGCTCGAGCAGGCGAACCTCGACTTCTCAGCGATTTATCGCGACGCGTTCGCGGCGGTGGGCGACGTCGAGAGCGCGGAGGTGTGCGCGCGCGTGCACGCCGACGAGATCGGGCACGTCGCACTCGCGGCGCGCGCGCTGCGCGAGCTCGGCGTCGCGGGCTCGGGGGACACGCAGCGCTTCGAGGCTGCCGTGCCGTTTCCGTTCTCGGCGGCGCGCGCGAAGGGCCGCCGCTTCGACGCCGAGGCACGCCGCGCAGCGGGCCTCGACGAGAAGTTCATCGCGCACGTCCGCCATGCTCGCTCTCGTCTTTTGGCGCCGCGTTCGCCGCGAGCGAAGGTCGCTTTGCTCGCGAACGTGGGAGCGGAAGAGGGCGCCGGAGCCGAGCGCGCGCGCAACGCAGCGCAGCCGCGCGCATTGGCCGCGCTCTGGC
>JANNKN010000106.1:0-1006 GCA_031396315.1 Deltaproteobacteria bacterium | reverse complement strand
CTCCGAGGCGATCCTGCAGGCCGGCAGCGAGGAGCAGAAGAAGAAGTACTTGACGCGCCTCGCCGCGGGCGAGCTGATCGGCACGTTCGCGCTCGCCGAAGGCGCAGGTGATTTCAACCCGGCGGACACGACCGTCACGTTCGACGGCAAGACGCTGACTGGCGTGAAGTTCCCGGTGCCCGACGGCGTCGCGGCGGGCATCGCGATCGTCGTTGCGAAGGAAGGCTCCGGCGTCTCGCTCGTGCTCGTGAACCTCGACGGGGCTGGCGTCACGCGGACGAACCTCGCGGCCTTCGACCCGAGCCGGCCGCAAGCGAAGCTCGAGTTCAAGGCAGCAGTGGGCGAGCGGCTCGGCGCAGCCGGCCAAGGCGCGAAGATCGCGACCGCGGTGCTCGATCGCGCGGCGGTGCTGATCGGTTACGAGCAGATCGGCGGTGCCGAACGCGCGCTCGAGGCGACGCGCGCGTACACGATGAGCCGCTTCGCGTTCGGCCGCCCGATCGCGTCGTTCCAGGCGCTCAAGCACCGCATGGCGGACGTGTTCTGCAAGATCCAGATCGCGCTCTCCAACGGTTATTACGCCGCCTGGGCGCTTTCCAGCGGAAACGACGAGCTGCCGGTGGCCGCAGCCACCACGCGCGTCGCCGCGAGCGACGCATTCACGCTCGCGAGCGAGGAGCTGATCCAGATGCACGGCGGCGTCGGATACACGTGGGAGTACGACTGCCACCTGTTCTACCGCCGCGCGCGAGCGCTCGCGTCTGCGATCGGCACGCCCGCCGAGTGGCGCGACATGCTCGTCAGCCGCGTCGACGCCGCTTAGTCCAGAGCAACTCCCACTTCACTTCCACGAAGCCAAGGAACCGACCATGAACTTCGAAGACACGCCGCAAGAAGCCGAGTTCCGTGCGAAGGCTCGCGCATTCCTCGACCAGCACCTGAAGCGCCTCGACCCGAACGCCGCAGCCGGCGACGAGTTCGAGAAGGAGACGCGCGACGACATCGC
>JANNKN010000065.1:0-3437 GCA_031396315.1 Deltaproteobacteria bacterium | reverse complement strand
GCGAGCGCGATCACTTCGAGGACGACCTGGCCGAGTACCTGGAGCGAGCCGCGCTCACGCGGCGGCAGCTCGGCGCGCTGTCCGTGGGCGTCGGGCTCGCCCTGCTGCTCCCGCGTGCGGCGAACGCGCTCGAGGTCAGCGAAGCGGACGTCGAGATCCGCACCCCCGACGGCGTCGCGGATTGTCATTTCGTCCACCCCGCGAGCGGCGCCCACGCGGGTGTGCTGATTTGGCCGGACATCCTCGGGCTTCGCCCCGCCTTCCGGCAGATGGGCAGGCGGCTCGCAGAATCCGGCTACGCGGTGTTGGTCGTGAATCCGTTCTATCGACAGATGCGCGCGCCGGTGGTGCCCGCCGGCGCGAGCTTCGCGGACGAGGCGACGCGCAATACGGTAATCCCGCTCGCGCGATCGCTCAGCGCGACGACGAGCGCGACCGACGCGAAAGCGTTCGTCGCGTGGCTCGACGCGCAGCCCGCCGTCGACACGAAGCGCAAGCTCGGCACGACGGGCTACTGCATGGGCGGACCCATGACGATGCGCGCTGCGGCAGCCGTGCCCGAGCGCATCGCCGCAGGCGCCTCCTTCCACGGCGGCGGGCTCGTCACGGAGGCGCCCGACAGCCCGCATCGGCTGGTGTCGCAGATCAAGGCTCACTACCTGTTCGCGATCGCGGAGAACGACGACGCGCGCGAGCCGGAGGCGAAGAACACCTTGCGCGAGTCTTTCGCGACGGCAGGCCTACCCGCCGAGATCGAGGTCTACGCCGGCGCCGCCCACGGCTGGTGCCCACCCGACTCGCCCGTCTACAACGAAGCCCAAGCGGAGCGCGCGTGGACAAGAATGCTCGCGCTGTTCGAGACGACGCTGGCGTAGGCCGCCACGGTGGACCCGCGACTAGGCCCGATTCTGAAAGTGGCGCGGTCGCGCCACCCCTCCCTGTTAGCCCCGCCGCCGCGGCCCAGCACGAGCGGAGCGGGCGCGGGGCCGGCGGAGGCCGAATCAAGCGGAGGCCTGCTCCGAACTCCGTGCAGCGCAAAGCCACGAAGCAACGCGCCGCCGCCAACAATCGGAACACCCACCAGAGGGGCCGCAGCCGAGCCATCGGCCGCAGCCGGCCCCGCGCCCGCTCCGCGCCGCCCGTGCCGAGACGCAACCGAGCCATTCGACCGTATCGCGCAGAAGCATTCGGTCAGATCTCGAGCCCCGCCTTGAACCCCGAGTGCACCGCACCCTCGATGTACCCCACGCCCGTCGCGTCCCCGATCTCGATCACCAGTACGCCCGCTTCGCGAAGCCGCTGCGCGGGTGCGGGGTTCGCCTCGAGCCCCGCCGCAATGATCACCGTGTCCGCCGGCACCTCGTCGCGCTTCGCCTCTCCGCCCTCCTGCGGGGGCGCGAGCTCGAAGCGCACCGCCTTCTCGCCGATCTCGAGCACGCGCGCGCGCGCGTGCATGCGCACGCCATGCGCACGCAGCTCGTGGAGCGCGCGCCAGCGACGCGGATGCGCCATCTCCTTCGCGAGCGTCGCGCCCTCCTCGAGCATCACGACTTCGCGCCCGCGCTCGCACAGAAACTCCGCGAGCTCCGCACCGACAAGCCCGCCGCCGATCACGACGACGCGCTTCCCCACCGGCATGTAGGCGCGCGACGCCTCGCGCAGCTTGGCCGGGTCGTCCGTAATGCCGGTGAGGCGCCCGGCGCGCACCGCGAGGCGGCCGATCAGCGACAGCTTTCCGCTCACCTCGCGCGCGTCTTCACCCGTGAGCAGCGCGCGTAAGTCGTCGCCGTCGAATACGTGCTCGCGCTCCGCGCCGGGAATCGCGGGTCGCTCGCGACGCGCGCCCACCGCTGCGATCACGACGTCGGGCTTCAGCTCGCGTACGAGCGCGGGCGTCGCCTCGGTGCCGAGGCGCAGCGCGAGCTTCGCGCTTCGCATCGTCTCCTCGTAGTACCTGAGCAGCCGCTCGTTCGGCTCGTAGGGCAATGCGGCAAAGCGCAGCGTGCCACCCAGCTGGTCGCTCCTCTCGACCAGCGTGACGTCGTGCCCACGCAGCGCGGCAACCCGCGCCGCCTCCATGCCCGCGGGCCCGCCGCCCACTACGAGCACGCGCTTCTTCTGTGCCGCCGGCGTGCGCACGAGCGCGCTGAGCTCGGCCTCCTTGCCCGCCTCGGGATTCACCGCGCAGCGCACGGGCTTGTCGAAGAACGCCTGCGCGACGCACGTGTAGCAGTAGACGCACGGGCGAATCGCTCGGCTCCGGCCCGCCGCAAGTTTGTTAGGAAAATCGGGGTCGGCGAGCAGCTTGCGGCCAAACGAGACGAGGTCGGCCTTGCCGTCGCGGATCAAGCGGTCGGCCGTGTCCGGCTCGATGCGCCCGACCGCGATCACGGGTACGCGCACCGCGGCCTTCACCGCGCTCGCGTACGCGACGTACGCGTTCTCGACGTGCGGCAGCGGCGCGTCGAGAAAGTTCGTGCCGAAGGTGCTCGCGGCATAGGCGCTCACGTGAATCGCATCGGCGCCGGCGGCCTCGATCAGCTGCGCGGTGCGCACCGCGTCGGGCAGCGTGATGCCGCCAGGTTCGCCGTATTCGTGCGCGTCGATGCGCGCCCAGATCGCGAAATCTGCGCCCGCGCGCTGCTTGCACGCGCCGATGACTTCGCAGAGCAGGCGCGCGCGGTTCTCGATCGAGCCCCCGTACTCGTCGTCGCGGAAGTTCCAGCCCGGCGAGAGAAAGCTCGAGAACAGGTAGCCGTGGGAGGCGTGCAGCTCGACGGCGTCGAAGCCCGCGCGCCGTGCGCGCAGGCACGCATCCGCGAAGTCTTCGGTGATCTGCGCGAGGTCGGCTCGCGTCGCGGCCTGATACTTCCCGCCAGTTCCGGTGTTCGCGGCCATCATCCACGCGAGCTCTTGCGGTGTCATCTCGGCGAGCCCGCCGAGATCCATGTGGAAGCGCGGCTCCGAGGGCACGATCATCGGGCGGCCCTCGGTCACGTCGAGGCGCGCGATCTTGCCGTGGAACGCGAGCTGGATCGCGATCTTCGCGTCGTGCCGGTGCACGGCTTCGGTGAGCGCCGTGAGGCCCGGCAGGAACCTGTCGTGCGATACGCCGATCTCGTGCGCGCTATTCGCGCCGCGCGGATAAGCCGCGGAGGTGTTCTCCGTAATCAACAGCCCGGCACCGCCGCGGGCGCGCTCTTCGTAGTAACAAATGGTCGGCTCGCGCACGGCGCCGTCCGCCTCGACCAGCTCGACGCCCATCGGCGCCATCGCGATGCGGTTGCGCAGCGCGACGTTGCCGATGCGCGTCGGGGAGAGAAGATGCTCGAGCATGGGTGCCTCGCGTGAACGTGACGCACCGTATCGCAGCCTCGCCCGCGAAAAGGATAAGCCCGGGGACGTTCCTCCTTTCGAAGCCCCGGGGACGTTCCTCC
>JANNKN010000090.1:0-2191 GCA_031396315.1 Deltaproteobacteria bacterium | reverse complement strand
GATGAGAGTATCGGACCGCACGAATCTTCCGCAGGTGCGCATCGACACCACCGACGCGCGCTCGCTCGCGCTCGCAAAGGGCTTCGCGAGCGCGCTCGTGATCCACGACCCAGGCCAAGACGGCACGCTGCGCCGCGCCGCACGCCGCGCCGGCATCGGCGCGATCACCTACGAGGCTGGCGAGCCGCTGCGCTTCCAGGAGACGGAGATCGCACGCGGGGTCGAGGGCGTGCGCAACTTGCTCGCGGCGCTCGGCATGAGCGACGACGCACCCGTCTTCGTGACGGCTCGGATTTATCAACGCACGCGTTGGGTGCGTGTCGACGACGGCGGCATCTTCTTCACGCGTCGGCGGCTCGGTGAGCACGTGAACGTGGGCGACTTGTTGGGGACGGTGACGGATCCGGTGACGAACGAGAGCAAACGCGTCGAAGCTCCGGCGCGCGGGCGAATCATCGGAATGGCCGTGCCGCAGGTGGTCATTCCCGGTTACGCGGCATTCCATCTGGGCATCGACGCAGGCGCCGCGCTGGCGAGCGGAGAACCCCCGCCGCCGGATGCCTCGGCGCGCCCCGAGGAGTCGGACGGGCTCGTCGAGACCGAGCGCGAGATGGATCCCGAGGTCGCGCCCGAATGAGTCGCTCGGCATTGATCGTGGGAGCGCTGCTGATCGCCTTCGGGCTCGGTGTGTTCGCCGTCAAGAAGATCGTGTTCGGCATTCCGCTCGCGATCGCCGAAGGCGTCGGCCCGTGGCAAGTCGAGCTGCGCGTGAACGTGCGCGGCGCCGGTACACGGGGAAGCGTGCGAGCCCTGCTGCCGGCGAGCGAAGCGGGCCAAGCGATTTTCGATGAGAACCCGACGTCGGATCGCCTCGACTTCGCGGTGCGCGATCAGGACGGCACGAACCGCACCGGCGTTTGGTCGGGCACGCTCGGGCCGATCCACGAAGTGGTCTACGCGTTCCATGTGCAAATGAGCGCAGTCGAGACACCGCTGCCCGCCGCGGGCCCGTACCCGAAGCCGCCCGCGGATCTCGTGGCGCTCTATTTGGGCCGGACGCCGGCGCTGCCGGTCGATGCGCCAGAGCTCGCGGCGCACCTCGACGGACTGGCGCTGCCGCCGATGGCGGACCTGCCGGCGCGCATCCGCACCGTCTACCTCTCCGTCGCCAACGAGTTCGCGACCGTCGACGAAGGTAACGACGATGCGCTGCTGGTGTTCGCGAATCGCGATGGCAGCGAGTTGGGCAAGGAGCAGCTGCTCGTCACCCTGCTGCGCGCGTCGGGCGTGCCCGCGCGCATCGTGCACGGGCTCGAGTTGCGTGCGGACGCAGCGCCGCGCGAACGCGCGTGGACCGAGGCATGGATCGCGGGGAAGTGGGTGCCGATGTCCACCAGCCAAGACGGCTTCTTCGCGCGCCGCCCCGACACGTTCCTCGCGCTCGGCCGCGGCTCGGTCGCGAACGTCGAGGCGACCTCGGTCGTCTCCGTCGGGCATCGCTACCGCGCGCTGCGCGAGCACCTGCGCGCCGACGAGATCGCGAACCTGCTGACTCCCGACAACCCCGTGTTCGAGCGGCTCTCGTTCTATCGCCTGCCGCTGCCGTCGCAGGCAGCGCTGCGGGTGCTGCTCTTGATCCCGCTCGGCGCGGTGGTGATCGCGCTCTTCCGCAACGTGGTTGGCGTGACCACGTACGGCACGTTCATGCCAATTCTGATCTCGCTCGCGCTGCGCGAGTACTCGCTCTGGCGCAGCCTATTGCTGGTGATGGGCGTGATCCTGTTCGCACTCTTGTTACGGCGCCTGCTCGAGTTCTTGCGGCTGCTGATGGTGCCGCGTCTCTCGATCATGCTCTGCACGGTCGTGCTGCTGGTCGCCGCGTTCGCGCTGATCGGCGACGACACGCAGACCTCCGCGCTCTTTGCCGGCGTGTTGTTCCCGATGGTGATCCTCACCATGCTGACGGAGCGCATCTTCATCACGAGCGCCGAGGAGGGCGTGCGCGAGGCGCTCGTGCGCGCAGCTCTCTCGACTGGTGTCGCGGCCACGATCCATCCGATTTTTCAGAGCGCGCGCGCCGAGTACCTGATGTTCACGTTCCCCGAGCTCACGTTCTGCGCCATGGGTGTGCTCGTCTGGATCGGCGGCTACACCGGCTACCGCGTGGCCGACCTGTTGCGCTTCCGCGAGC
>JANNKN010000816.1:0-2081 GCA_031396315.1 Deltaproteobacteria bacterium | reverse complement strand
GCGAGCGCGGCCTCGGCATCGGCGCCCTCGGCGCGCAGGCACAGGGTGGTGCCCTGGCTCGCAGCGAGCGAGAGCAGCGACAACACGCTGCGCCCGCTCACCCAGTCCTCGGTTCCGGCGCGCGCCACCGAGACTTCGGCGGCGAACTTGCCTGCCAGCGCCGCGAATTCGCCCGCCGGGCGCGCGTGCAGGCCGAGCTCGCTCGCGATCATGAATGCCGCTTCCGAGATCACTTCTTGTGCTCCGGCAGCAGCTCGCTCGCCACCGAGATGTTGCGGCGTCCGTAATCTTTCATCGTGGTCGCGATCTCCGCGAGCGACTTGCCTTCGCCCCAGCTGGCGAGCTTGATCAGCATCGGCAAGTTGACTCCCGTCACGACCTCGACCGCGCGCTCGCCGAGAAACGAGAACGCGACGTTCGAGGGCGTGCCGCCGAACATGTCCGTGAGGATCAGCGCGCCCGCGCCTTGATCGACCGCGTCGAGCTCCTTCGCGATCGCGCTGCGGATCTCCGGGGCCGTCTGCTGCGGGCCGATCGCGACCGCGCGAAAATCCGGCGCGCTCGGCACGATCAAGCGCACGGCCTGGAGCATCTCCTCGCCCACGCGATAGTGCGACACGACGACCACGCCGACACGCATCAGGTTTTCTCCGCGTCGCGATGCGTGACGCTCACATTTTGCCCAGCCCGCCGCAGCTCGCTCGCGAGCGCCTCGAGCACGGCGACCGAGCGGTGTCGTCCGCCGGTGCATCCCACCGCGACCGTGAGATACGCCTTCCCCTCGCGCTCGTACAGAGGCAGCAGGAATTCGAGCAGATCTCGCAGGCGCGCGAGCAATTCCTTCGCGGGCGCGGAGTCGAGCACGAAGCGCGCGACCTCAGTGTCGAGCCCGGTGCGCGGACGCAGCAGCGGCTCGAAGTGCGGGTTCGGCAGGAAGCGCACATCGAAGACGAGATCGGCGCCGCGCGGGAGGCCGTAGCGGAAGCCGAACGACACGAGGCTCACGACGGGACCGCGCGCCGCCTCGCCGGCACCCGCCCATTCCGCGATCGCGCGCCGTAGCTCGTGCACGTTGAGATCGCTGCTATCGAGGCGCAGATCCGCGAGCCGCGCGATGTCCGCGAGCAGCTCGCGCTCGCGCGAAATGCCTTCCTCGACGGAGCCGTCCGGCGAGAGCGGATGCACGCGGCGCGTCTCGCGGTAGCGATCGACGAGCACCTCGGTCGTACAATCGAGATACAGCACGCGCACGCGCGCCTCGCTGCGGCGCAGCTCGTCGAGCACCGGCGGCAGCTCGCGCAGAAAGCGCCCTTCGCGCGCGTCGATCGCGAGCGCGACCTTTTCGATCGGCGGATCGGCCTGCGAGCACAGGTCGAGCATCTGGCGGGTGAGCTGCGCCGGCAAATTATCGACGCAGTAGAAGCCGAGATCTTCGAGCGCATTCATCGCGGTGGTCTTGCCGCTGCCCGAGAGGCCGGACACGAACACGACGCGCGGCGCACTCATCGCGTCCCCTCGGTCCGCAGCCGCGCGTCGAGCTTCTCTGCGCCCGAGAGCCCGCGCGCGCGCTGTTCGTGATCTCGCACTGCCGCCTCCACGAGCGTCGCCATGTTGGCGGAAGGTCGCACGGGCAACACCAGGCACGGCAGTGCAACGCCGAGCAGGGTCTCGGTCGGGCGATCGAGGCCCACCCGCTCGTAGCTCACGCCCTCGCGCCAATGCTCGAGCCGAAACACGAGCGACACCGGCGACTCCTCGGCGACCGCGCCGGGGCCATACAGATCGGGGATGCACATGATCCCGAGCCCGCGGATCTCGAGGAAATGCCGAATCGCCTCGCGCGCGCGGCCCTTCACACGCTCGCCATCGAGGAACAGCTCCACCACGTCGTCAGCCACGAGTTGATGCCCCCGCGACACCAACTCGAGCGCCGTTTCACTCTTCCCGACCCCACTCGGCCCGAGCAACAGCACGCCGCACCCGCGTACCCGCAAAAGCCCGCCATGGACTTGCATGCGGAACCCTCTCCCTGCCTCGCGCTTCCCGCGCACCAGCCACCATACCCGAGCCAGCGCGTCGCG
>JANNKN010000086.1:0-3510 GCA_031396315.1 Deltaproteobacteria bacterium | reverse complement strand
GCAGCGACGAAGTCGACGAGCCAAAACGGCCACCACTGCCAGTTGCCCCAGTTTCGCGCGAGCTCTGCAAGAGCGAGGAATGCACCGAAGACGAGGGCGGGAACCGACGACCAGCGAGTCATTCTGCCTCCCCGCCCCGCGGCCTAGCGGTTTGGCGCTCAGCTGCATGGCGCCTCGAACCATGATGCCACGACCGGAGACCAGGCGCGTGACGATCTCGGGCCGCCCGGCTGACGGCCACAAGCCGCCGCACGCTGACCGGCGGCGCCAGGTCAGCTGCAGCGCCTTGTTATGCGGCGCGGCGTGATCCTACGCTTGCCGATTCGCAAACTCGTTTGCCGCACGAACGAAGCCGCCGCTCTCCGACTCGACAACCCCATAGAACTCGTCGTCCAACGCACCAAAGGGACCGTGGGGCCCGGCGTGCATCGCCGCGTAGGTCTCGAGCTGTTCGATTCTCGTCTCGCGATCGCGCGGATAAGGAGTCGAAAACCACGACAGCGAACGCCGAACGACGTCGGCCGCCCGCGGCATTCCGATCGCCGCGTAAGCGTCCGCGGCCTCTGGCGCAAGAACTCCGGTCGAGTTCCAGTAGAACTGGTGAAATCCTCCGTTGCAGACCTCGGAGTACAGCCGATGAGCGGCGAACAGCGTCCGTGCTGACGCCTCGGTTGAAGCGAACGCTGACTGGAAGGCTGGGATCTCGTCCCATTGAACGAGCGAATCCCAGACGGGCTCAACGAGTTGCCAGTAGTCGGTATGCATCCGGTTCGCGCCGCAATAACAGGTACTGGACCGACCAGCCCTTCCGCCCGCGGCCCAGCTTTCGCCCCATTCTCTGCCCACAAGCGCTGCAACGCAACGCAGCAGCACGCCTTCCCGCAGTGCCTGACGCAGGCTCGGCCCCATCTCGCAGCCTTTGTCTGCTGCGTTTCGTCCCGCAGTGTTTGCATCCAAACACTGCGGGACATGGCGGCTTCGCGGCGACGCTCCCGGACACGAGCGGTCGACG
Source organism: Deltaproteobacteria bacterium (assembly GCA_031396315.1). GTDB lineage: Bacteria > Myxococcota_A > UBA9160 > UBA9160 > UBA6930 > VGRF01. Next base: position 2,498 of record JANNKN010000086.1, on the reverse strand, counting down.
AGCGTGCGCGCCTACTCTCGTTCGATCACCCGCATGGGAGGAACCGTCGTGAAATCGAAGTGCGTCGTCGTCTCGAAGATCGGCGGCCCCGAGGTGCTCGAGCTGCGCGACCAAACGCTCGGCGATCCCGCCGAGGGCCAGGTTCGCGTCCGTTGTGCCGCTGTCGGCGTGAACTTCATCGACGTCTACTTCCGCACGGGCCTCTATCCACGGCCGCTGCCGTTCGTGGCTGGGCTCGAGGGGGCTGGACGCGTGGAGGCGCTCGGCGCTGGCGTCGCGGGCCTCGCAGTCGGCGATCGGGTCGCGTGGTCGTCGGTGCCGGGCTCTTATGCAGAGGCGGTGCTCGCGCCAGCGACGTCGGTGGTTCGCGTACCCGACAGCATCGACGATCGCACCGCCGCGGCCGCCATGCTCCAAGGCATGACCGCGCACTATCTCGCACACGGCGTGCGCGAGACGCGACCCGGCGACGTGGCGCTGGTGCACGCGGCGGCGGGCGGTGCGGGGTTGCTCACGGTGCAGCTCCTCGCGCGCGCGGGAGCGACGGTGATCGGCACGTGCTCCACGCCCGAGAAGGAGGCGCTTGCGCGCGCGGCGGGCTGCGCGCACGTGGTGCGGTACACGGAGACGGACTTCGCGCCCGAGGTGAAGCGCATCACGGAGGGGCGCGGCGTGGACGTGGTCTACGACTCGGTGGGCCGCACCACGTTCGAGGGCAGCCTCGCCTGCCTGCGGCCGCGCGGGCTGCTCGTGCTGTTCGGGCAATCGAGCGGGCCCGTGCCGCCGTTCGAGCTCGGGCGCCTCAATGCGCTCGGCTCGCTGTTCGTCACGCGGCCCTCGCTCGCGCACTACACGCGCGATCGCGCGGAGCTCGAGCTGCGCGCGGGCGAGGTGTTACGGGCGATCGAGAAGGGCGCGCTCAAGATCCGCATCGGCGCGGAGTTCCCGCTCGCCGAGGCGGCGGCGGCGCATCGCGCGCTCGAGGGACGCGAGACTACGGGAAAGGTGCTGCTGATTCCGTAGGCCGCTCTCTCGGTTTACTCAATGTGCTGAGTAAATTTGCTCAACCCGCTCGTCCCACGGCCCTCTCGAACTACGCCTCGCCCCCCGTGCGCCATGCAGGCAGCCGCCAGTCGAACGCAATGGCCAGCGCGCGCAGGCTCGTCGCGCACAGTGCGCCGGCAGCGAGGGCGCCCTGCTCGCTCGCCCCGATCTCCCGCGCACCGACGACGACCCAGCCGCCGGCGAAGGCGCACAGCGCGTAGGGGCGATGGTCGCGAAACGCGGTAGGAATCTCGTTGCACACGATGTCGCGCAGCGCGCCGCCGAAGGCCGAGGTCATCATGCCCATCACCACGGCGACGAGGCTGGGCATGTTCTCCGCGAGTGCGATCTGCGTTCCGCTCGCTGCGAACAAGCCGAGCCCGAGCGCGTCGGGCCAGAGGATCGCGCGCTCCGTGAGGTGCAGATGGCGCTGGCGCAGGAACAGCATCGCAGCGAGGCAGAGGGCGAGCAGAATCCAAAGCCAGTCCGCGTGAGCGACCCAATAAAAGGGCCTGCGATCGAGCAACACGTCGCGCAGCGTTCCGCCGCCGAACGCCGTGATCGCAGCGACCGCACAGACTCCGACTGCGTCGAGCTGCTTGCGCCCGGCCGCGATCACGCCCGAGAGCGCGAAGGCGATCATCGCAACCGCCTCGAGCGCGTTCTGGAGCGTGGAGAGCGACCCGGCGAAGCGCGGCATGGGGTGCACGGTTGCGCTTCGAGCGCGCAACGTCGAGATGGGCCCCGCCGAGGGAGGTTGGTGTTCCTACCAGATCTTCCACCACGGCTTCGAGATCGGAGGGGACGGCGGAACCGCCGAGGGCAACAGACGTGCGGCTGCCTCGCGTGAGATCAGGATCGAGACCTCGGCCTTCGCCGAGTTGACTCGGATCCCGCCGCAGTCGGGATTGTGCAGCGCGGTGGCGAGCACTGCCTCGCCACTCATGATCGAGTTGAACGCCTTGCTGAAGTTGCGCTTGAAGGCAGGTGGATCGGCGAAGGCCAAGACGAACTCGCGCCCTTTGAAAACGCTGGTCCCCGTCGAGACGGGTCTCTCCGCGGTCGAGAACGTCCTGCCGGCTACGCCCGACGGGATTCCGCTCGCCTTGATGCCGAGGGGCGACGTGCGGAAGGCCTCGAGGCATCGCTCGTAGGAGCTTTCGTCTCGCCGCTCGACATGCAGTGCGATGAGATCGGATAGCGGAGTATCGAGCGAGGGATCGCCGAGCTCATGCTCCAGCTCGCCAATCCACGCGCTCGCGAGCGCGATCGCGTTCTGATCGGTGCCGCCCAAATCGAGGAACATCACGAGGTCCGTGAGCGCCGCGCGCTTCTCTCCCTTCGCGCGCAAGAGGAAGCCGCGGCCGAGACGCGCCGCTGCGTTGCACGGATCGCACCTCAATGCCATGACGAAGTCTGCAAGCGCGCCGTCGGAGTCGAAGTCGCTTCGCACG
>JANNKN010000082.1:0-2740 GCA_031396315.1 Deltaproteobacteria bacterium | reverse complement strand
CGTGTGACGCAACGAAGCGCGTGCCGATGCGCGCCGCGCTCGCGCCGCACGCGAGCACCGCCGCGAGCTCGCGCGCGGTGGCGATCCCTCCCGCGGCGACGACCGGCACGCGCAGGCGGCTCACCGCCTGCGCGAGCAGCGGCAAGAGGCTCGCGGTGCCGCGCACGTGCCCGCCCGCCTCGCTGCCCTGCACGACTACGAAATCGCAGCCCGCATCCTGCGCCGCGAGCGCTTCGGCGAGCGAGCCCACCTGCCACGCGACGAGTGCGCCGTGCGCTCCCGCCTCGCGCACGAGCGCGGCGTTCGGCTCGTCGTAGAAGAACTCGACGACGCGCGCTTTACGCGCCGCGATCTCGAGGCAGGCGCGATCGAGGAAGGGCATTAGGAAGTTCACGCCGCGCGCCGCATGCCCGCGGGCCGCGAGCGCATCGAGCTCGGCTTCGAGCGCCGGTGCGGAGGGCGCGTGCGTCGCGACCATCCCGAGCCCGCCCGCGGCGCAGACGGCCGCCACGAGCTCCGCGCCGCCGACGGGTGCGAGCTGAATTGGATTGCGACAGCCGACGAGTCGCGTGAAGGCCGTCTCGAGCATGGCGACTCCTTCGCGCGTCAGCGCCCTGCGGCGGAGTATCTCGCCTGAAGCTCGCGCTTCAGCACCTTGCCAGACGGATTGCGCGGCAGCTCGGGCAGCGACTCGACCTGCTCGGGCAGCTTGTAGGTCGCGACGCCGCGCGCGCGCAGGAACGCCGCCACGTCGGCCACGCTGCGCGGCGCCGCGTCGTCGCGCGAGACGATCACCGCGCACACCCGCTCGCCGCGCTCCGCGTCCGCGAGCCCGATCACCGCGGCCTCCTTCACGCTCGCGTGTGCGTGCAGGTGATCCTCGATCTCCTTCGCGGAAATGTTCTCGCCCTTGCGGATGATGATGTCCTTGAGGCGGCCGGTGATCCGGAGGAAGCCTTCGGCGTCGAGCACGCCGAGGTCGCCGGTGCGAAGGAAGCCGCGCTCGTCGATCGCGTCGGCATCGAGCGACGCATCCACGTAGCCGCGAAACAGATGCGGCCCGCGCACGCGCACCTCGCCTTCCTCGCCCGGCGCCGCATCCGCGCCGTCGAGCCTCACGAGGCGCAGCTGCGTGCCACGCGAGGCGCGGCCTTCGGTAACCGCGAGCTTCTCGTGCGGATCGCGCACCGAGCCCATCACCGCGATCGGGTGCTCGGTGAGCCCATAGCCCGACGCGATCGGCGCGCCGGTCTCCCGTAACAAGTCCCAGAACAGCTGCGGCGGCTTCGGCGCGCCGCCGCCCGGATAGGCGCGCACGTTCGGGAAGAGCTTGCGCGCGTCGGCTTCACGTTGCGCCGCGAGATACGCCTGATGGAACACGGTGCCCGCAGCGAGCTGCGTGACGCCGTGCTCCGCGAGCCAGAGCGGCGTGCGCTTCGCGTCGAAGATCTCCACGACGAGCTGCGCGAACCCGAACATCAACGCGCCGAACAGCCAGTTCACGCCGCCGACGTGCGTGGCTGGGAACACGAGCGCGATGCGGTCATCCGGTGCGAGCGCGAGCGCCTCGCACATCGCGCGGCCGGGGCACGCGACGGAGTGATCTGTGTGCCGTGCGCCCTTCGGATCGGCGGTCGTGCCCGAGCTGTAGAGAATCCAGCGCACGGGCGCGGTCGCCGGGTCCGTAACAACCGGCGCACGCGGAAGCGTCGCCGGATCGCCGCTCGGCAGCCCGTCGTCGACGCAATGCACGTCGAGCCCAGACTGTTGTGCCGCGACCTGCTTCGCCATCGCCTCGAAGTCGAAGCCACGAAACACGCGCGGCACGAACAGATGCCGCACGCCGATCTGCCGCGCGATGAAGCCGACCTCGCGCTCGCGCAGGATCGGGAGGATCGGGTTCTGCACCGCTCCGAGCCGCGCGAGCGCACCCGCGAGTACGAGCGCATCGATGCGCGTGGGGAGCTGCCACGAGACCGGCACGTCGCGCGCGATGCCGAGCGCAGCGAGGCCGGCCGCGCAGCGGAGGGTGGCGTCGCGGTACTGGGAGAACGTGAGCGTGCGGCCGCGGCCGTCGAGGGCGAAGAGCGCGTCCGGCGTCGCGGCGGCGCGCGCTTCGAGCAACGGCCAGAGGTCGGTGATGTGGGAGAGCGCGGGCATCGGGGGAGGCAGCGTGGCGCGAGAGTTCGTCCGAGTCGAGCTTCCCCGCGCTTCGCTGTCGCGTGTTAGCGTCGCTGCAGACCGACCCGTCGTCGCAAGAGGGGAGCCGGTGCATGGCAATCCGAGCCGACCGCTTCACCGAAGTGCCGCTCGACGGATCGACGCCGGTCAACTTCGACGAGGTCGAAGCGCGATGTCGCAAAGCCTTGGCCTCGAAGCCCCGCAACGCCGCCGCGTTGTACAACCTCGCGGCCATTCGCATTGCGCGCGGAGATTTCGCGGGCTGCCTCGAGTTCGCGGCGAAGTGCCTTCAGTCGGATCCCGGCTTCGCAAAGGCGCACTTCGTGCGCGGCAGCGCGCTGTACGAGATGGGCGACGTCTCGCGCGCGCTTGCCGACTTCGACGAAGAACTACGGCTGAACCCGAACGACCTCGAAGCTCTGCTCAGCCGAGCAGGCGCCCTCTCGGCTCTAGGGCGCAGCGACGAAGCTGTCGCGGCCTACGACAGGGCGGTCTTCCTCGCTCCCCTCGAAGCTCGCGTGTACGTGAATCGCGGGCGCGTGCGAAGCGACTTCGACTC
>JANNKN010000792.1:0-6625 GCA_031396315.1 Deltaproteobacteria bacterium | reverse complement strand
ACCTGGTTGAACTCGCTCGGGTCGAAGAACGCTTGCCCGTTGAACGCGCCGGAGCGGTAGCCGCGGCTGTAGTTGAAGTAGGCGAGCGCGTCGTCGCCGAGGCGCTGCTCGACGCCGGCCTTCCAGTTGTATTCGGTGTCGTCGATCTTGTCGCTGCTGGTCGGAATCGTGTCGAACAGGTTCACGCCGGCGCCTTCGACGAACGTCCGGAACTTCGTCGCCTTCGTGACGTCGTTGGTGACGCGGAAGCCGAGCAAAAGCGTCGTGCTCGGGCCCACGTCGACCGTGCCGTCGAAGAAGCCCGCGATCGAGCGGCGCTCTTGCCTGAAGCTGTTACGGTAGGTGCAGCCGAGCGCAACGAAGTCGCGCAGCCGCACGCCCACTCCGAACAGCACCAGGTCGGCAGCTTGACCGGCAGCCGAAGCGGATGGCGCCGGCAGCGGCAGTGGATCATTCACGGGATCGAAGTCGCCGGCAGCCGCGAACGGGTCGGCGCAGTCGTTCGGGTCGATCCCGCCGCTCAGGTTGAAGTCGACGTCCGTATAGAGCGCCAGGTCGCTCGAGATGTCGAGGTCCTCGCGCGCGTAATAGACGCCCGCTACGAAGTCGAACGGCCCGTCGAGGTTGGTAGTCAAGCGCAGCTCCTGGCTGATCTGGTCGCCGTCGCCGAGGTAGTCGACCTCGATCACCTCGAGCGGTGAGCCGTCCGAATCCTCCGGGTTGACGAGATCGCCCTGTACCCACGACGTGATCGAAGTGAGCGTGAGGGTTTCGCTCAGGTCCCAGTTCACGTGCACCGAGGCCTGGTCGACCTCGCGCTTGCGGCGGCGGATCTTGTCGCTCTCCCACTGGAACTTGCCGAGGCCTGTGCGGAAGTAGTCGGCCGGGTTCGCCGCGCCGAGCGAGTTGTAGAGCGAGTAAACGCCGCCGCCGACGCCGACCCCGTTCGACGGGTCGCCGATCTGGATGATGTGGTCGGCCAGGATGCCGTAGTTCTCGGGGTTCGAGCGGCCGGCGCTGTAGCGTGCGACGACTTCGACGCTGTCGGTCGGCCGCCACAGGGCAGAGACGCGGACGGCCCACTCGTCGCTGCTGTTGCCGTCGCGAATGCCCGGCGACAGGTTCTCGAACCAGCCATCGGCGTCCGTCCAGAAGCCGGCGACGCGCACCGCCAGCACTTCGTCGATGAGCGCCATCTCCGCCGCGCCGCGCGCCTCGAAGCGGTCGTAGTTACCGAAGCCGCCCGTGAAGTAGCCACCGTTCTCGAAGCTCGGCGCGCGCGTGATCAGGTTCACCGCGCCGCCCGTGCTGTTACGGCCATAGAGCGTGCCCTGCGGCCCGCGCAGCACCTCGATGCGCTCGAGGTCGAACATCTGGATGGGCTGAAGCACCGAGGGCCCGGCGTAAACCTCGTCCGTATACACGGCGACCGGGCTCGATTGGTGCAGGCTGTAATCGTTCATCGTGACGCCGCGCAGCGAGAAGACGGGTGCGCCGTCACCGATCACCTGATTCACCTGCAGGTTCGGCACGAGGCCAGCGATGTCGTTCGTGTCCGTGATCTTCATGTCGTCGATCTCGGCGCCGCCGATCGCTGTGATCGAGATCGGCACGTCCTGCACGCTCTGTGCGCGCTTCTGCGCGGTGACGACGATCTCTTCGATCGAGGGCAGCGGCGCGACCGCGGCGGTTTCGGCCGCGGGCGCGGCGTCTTGTGCGAACGACGAAATCGGCGCGGCGACGGCGGCCGAGATCACGAAGCGAGCGAGCGTCGAGCGAATGCGCATGCGGTGGCACTCCCGGTCTGCGAGGAAAAGGTCGGCGCATCATTGCACACGAAACGCTGCCCTGAACCCGGCGCCCGCACCTTTCAAGCGAGCAGCGCGCGCACCTGTCGCGCCGCACCGAGCCCCTGCTCCACCGCGCCGTCGATGAAGCCTCGCCAACCGTTCGCCCAGTCCGCGCTCGCGAACACGACGCGGCCCGCTGGCGCCTGAAGTGCGGCGAGGGACTTCGTGTATTGGCCGGGACGCAGCACGCACCAGGTGCCGCGCGCGAACGGATCCGCGTTCCAGTTCCAGCCGAACCAGTCGAGCACGTTGGCGTTCGGAAGCAGCCGGCGCACGGCAGCCTTCACCTGCGCCCCGTCGCCGATGTCGAGCAGCTCTGGGCTCGGCCCGAAGCCGATCAGGTGTGTCTTCCCGTGCGCGACGTGATCCGTAAAGAGCCAGTTGAGCGGGTTCTCGCTGGGTGCGAGGCAGGCGACGTCGTGCTCGCCCTCGATCAACACGTGCAGCTTGGTCGACGCGCCCGCATGCCGCTGCGCAGACGCCTCGAGTTTGCGCGCATCGATCGCCGGCTCCCACGCGACGTCGCTCAGCACATTGAGGGGCAGCGTCGACACGACCGCGCGCGCGGTCAGGGCCTCCCCTGCCGCCGTCGTCACCGTGACGCGATCGCCCGCGTGCTGAACGCTCGCCACGGACTCGCCGAGCCGAACCTCCGGCCCCCCGTCCGCGAGCATCGCTGCCAGCAGCGCCTTCGTGCCGTCGCGAAAGCGGTAACGCGCCACGGCGTCGTTCAGCTCGGAGTAGTCGTGGCCGCTGAGCGCATACCAGCGCACGAGCTCGACCCAGGCTGCCTCGCGGGTGCGGTTCGCCACGCAAGTCGCGAAGAAGCCGTCGAGGATGTCGCGCGTGAGCGGATCCTCGACGCGCGCCAGCGGATCGGCGGCGGTGACGCGATCAAACTTCTCAGGGAGCCCCGTGTCGAACGGCCGATGCGGGCGCGGGAACATCTCGCGCGAAGCGCCCATGTAGTCCGCGATCGCGCGCCCGATCCGATCCGCGTGCTCAAAAGCATCGAGCTCGACGAGATCGCCGCTCGTGCGCCGCACGATCATGCGGCGGGCCGTCGCGCCGGTGGACTCGACCAGCGCGAGCCCGTAGCGCTGGATCTCCGCCCACACGTAGGGCTGCGACCAATGCACCCAAGTGCCGCCGAGCTCCGTCGTCGCGCCATTCCAGTCGACCGTGTGCGTGCGGCCGCCGAGCCGGCCGCGCGCCTCGAGGATCAGCGTACGCAGGCCGGCCTTCGCGCACTCGCGCGCCGCGGTCACGCCGCAGAACCCGCCGCCGATCACGATCACGTCGAGCTCACCGCCCGCTGGCGCCGCCGGCGCCACGCTCGCGACGCTCGCGAGCGGAAGGATGCCCGCGGCGAGCGCGCCGGCGCCCGCCACCCCTAACAGCTCGCGACGCGTGAGCGCGCTCCGTTCCGCCTCGTCGCGTCGCGTCGCTCGCTTCATCGTGATCTCCGCGGGCCGCGCGATGGGCGCCGGTTACCAGCGCGCGCCGGAGTGTGCCCGCGCCAGCACCTGCATCTCCGCCAGCATGCGCCCGAGGTGCTCGGTGTGGCGCCCACTGCGTCCGCCGCGCGGCCGGAATGCGCCGGGATCGGGCTGCGTGAGCGTGGCTTCGCGCAGCAACTCGGCGATCTCCGCGTGCGCCTCGGCCGCGAGCGCGCTCGGATCGGGCGCGATGCCGGCCGCAGCGAGTTCGTGGGTCACGGCGTCGCCTTCGAGCAGCTCGCCCAGGTACGGGTAGAGCTCGTCGAACGCGGTCTGCATGCGGCGATGGCTGTCGGCCGTGCCGTCGCCGAGGCGCAGCACCCAGCCGCGCGCGTGGCGCACGTGGTACTCGGCCTCCTTCGCCGCCTTTGCAGCGATCCCGGCGAGGCGCGGCTCGACGCTCTGTGCGAGCGCGCGATAATTAGGGAGTGCGAACGCGTCGAACAGCGCCTGCCGCGCGATCGTCCAGGCAAAATCGTGGTTCGGCTGCTCGACCAGCAGCGCGTTCTTGAACTGTCCCTCCTCGCGCAAATAGGCGAGCGCGTCGCCATCGCGACCGGCGCCCTCGAGCTCTCCGGCGAGCGCGAGCGCCGCCTGTGCGAGATCGAGATTGTCGAGCGCGACGTTGCCGAGCGCGAGCTCTTCCTCGAGCACCGGCGCGAAGCCGATCCATTCCGAGAGGCGATGCCCGAGCACGAGGCCGTCGTCCCCTAACCGCAGCAGGTACTCGACGAGCGCGCCGCTCACTTCGTCTGCTTCGGGTTCGCGGAGCGATAGAAGCGTGGATGGCGGTAGATCTTCGCCGGGCCGGGCTCGAACAGAGCGGGTGCGTCTTCGCCGCGCGACGCGGCGATGCGCTCCGCCTCGACCACCCAGATCGAGACGAGCTTCTCGCGCCGCGCGAAGGTGTCGCGCGCATTCTGCAGTGCGAGCTCAGCGTCGGCGGCGTGCACGCTGCCGACGTGAGTGTGCGGCGCGCCGGACTTCGCCTGCACGAACACTTCCCAGAGCGTGAACTGCGTGTCGCCGCTCATCCCTCCGCCTCGCTCGCGCCGTGCTTCGCTGCGTACGCCTCGGCGGCCGCGCGCACCCACGCGCCGCGTTCCTGCACTTCGCGGCGCACGCGCACGCGGTCGCGCGCGCACGCGCCACCGCCGGCGAGCACGCTGCGGAACTCCGCCCAGTCGATCGGGCCGTGCTGCCAGCGCCCGGTTGTTGGGTCCTTCGCGAGCGCTGGATCGGGCAGCTTCAGCCCGATCGCGTCGGCCTGCGGTACGACCAGGTTCACGAACCACTCGCGCTGCACGTCGTTCGATTCCTGCTTCACCTTCCAGCGCAGCAGCTGGGCGGTGTGACGCGATTCGGTGTCGGGCGGGCCGAACATCATCAGCGTCGGCCACCACCAGCGATCGAGGGAAGCCTGCGCCATGCCTCGCTGCGCGGGCGTGCCCTCGGCGAGCGCGCTCACGATCTCGTAGCCCTGGCGCTCGTGGAAGCGCTCCTCCGCGCAGATGCGCTGCATGGCGCGCGCGTAAGGCCCGTATGACGCGCGCGCGAGCAGCGTCTGATTCACGATCGCAGCCTGATCGACGAGCCAGCCGATCGTGCCCGCATCCGCCCACGTCAGCGCCGGGTAGTTGAAGATGCTCGAATACTTGGCTTCGCCGGATAACAAGCCCGCGACGAGCTGCTCGCGCGATACGCCGAGCGTCTCGGCAGCGCCATAGAGGTAGAGCCCGTGGCCGCCTTCGTCTTGCACCTTCGCGAGCATCCCGATTTTGCGTTTGAGCGAAGGCGCACGCGTGATCCAGTTGCCCTCGGGCAGCATGCCGACGACTTCGGAGTGCGCGTGCTGCGAGATCATGCGCACGAGTTGGCGGCGATACGCGTCGGGCATCCAGTCGCCCGGCTCGATCTTCTCATCGGCGTCGATGCGGGCGAGAAAACGCGCCTCGCGCTCGGCGTCCGACAGGCTCGCGGGCGGCGTCGCGTTCGATTCGCTCATGGCGCCCATCGTACTGGGAATTCTCGGCGGGTTCTCGCGGCGAATGCGTTGGGTAGGATGGCTCCGCGCCTGACAGAATTGTGGCGCGGGAGCGAGACGCGATGCCTCACGAGCTGATCCGCTTCGAGTGCGAGGCCGGCGTCGCCCGTATCGCGCTCGCGCGGCCAGACGTGCTGAACAGCCTGAATCGCCCGATGGCGCGCGAGCTGCAGGCCGCCTTCGACGAGTGCGCCGTGCGCCCCGACGTGCGCGCGGTGATCCTGACCGGGACCGGGCGCGCGTTCTGCGCGGGGCAAGACCTCGCCGAGATCGTGCCGCCCGACGGCTCGCTGGGCCCCGAGGTCAGCGAGATCGTGGCGCAGAGCTACAACCCGCTCGTTCGCCGCATCCTCGCGCTCGAAAAGCCGGTGGTGTGCGCGGTGAACGGCGCCGCTGCCGGTGCAGGCGCAAACCTCGCGCTTTCGTGCGATCTCGTCGTCGCGTCGCGCAGCGCGTACTTCCTGCAGGCGTTCGTGAACATCGGCCTAATTCCCGACAGTGGCGGCACGTTCTTGTTGCCGCGCCTCGTCGGCCTCGCGCGCGCCAAGAGCCTCGCGATGCTGGGCGAGCGCATCAGCGCCGAGCAGGCGCAGGCGATCGGCTTGATCCACGCGGTCGCGGAACCCGAGGCGCTCGAAGCCGACGCACGCGCGCTCGCGGCGAAGCTCGCCGCGCTGCCGACGCGCGCGATCGGGCTCGCGAAGCGCGCGTTTCACGCCGAGGTGTTCGCGCAGCTCGACGCTGCGCTCGAGCGCGAGCGCGTGCTGCAAGGCGAGGCGTCGCGCACGAGCGACTACGCCGAGGGCGTGCGCGCCTTCCTCGCGAAGCGCAAGCCCGTGTTCACGGGGCAGTAGGCGCGCAGCATGCAGCCGCCTCTCGATGACGCAGCGCGCCGCCCTCGTACGCACCGGGGTCTGACCCCGGTGCGTACGAGGCGGCGACGCGCGGCGATCGGGTGGGTCGCGCTCGCCGTGTTCGCCTCCGCTTGTGCAACGACCGCACCCTCCGGCGAGCCGGAGCTCTCCAACACCGCCGTGCTCGGCAACGACGCGCTCTACGCGCCGGCGCACACGGAGGGCTTCTCGGTGCTCGTCTACACCGCGGATCCGCTCGAGCGCGCGAACCGATGGAGCCTGCGGCTCACCAAGGCCGCGCTCGATTGGGTCGTAGCGCCCGTCGCGCTCGGCTACCGCACGGTCGTGCCCGAGCCTGCGCGCGCGGGCGTCGCGCGC
>JANNKN010000774.1:0-3636 GCA_031396315.1 Deltaproteobacteria bacterium | reverse complement strand
AGCTCGCGCGCGTGCCCGAGCTGCCGGACATCACGATCTATCTCGACGCGCTCGAGCGGCGAGTCGTCGGGCAGCACCTCGCGCGCATTCGGCTGCAGAGCATTTCGCTCCTGCGCACCGTCGAGCCGCCGCTCGCGGAGTTCTCCGGCCTTCGCGTCGAAGGCGTACGCCGCCTCGGCAAGCGCGTCGTGCTCGGCTTCGAGGGCGAGCGGTTCCTGGTGATTCACCTAATGATCGCGGGTCGCCTGCGCTGGCGGCCGCTCGGCGCGAAGCTGCAGCGCCGCTACGCGCACGCGGGTTTCGACTTCACGAACGGCACGCTGCTGCTCACCGAGGCGGGCACCCAGAAGCGCGCGACGCTGCACGCTCTGCGCGGCGAGGCGGCGCTCGCGGCGCACGACCCCGGTGGCCTCGACGTGCTCGCGTGCAGCGCGGCCGACTTCGCCGCCGCACTCACGCGCGCGCGCCATACTTTGAAGCGCGCGCTCACGGATCCGCGGCTCCTGTCGGGCATCGGCAACGCCTACTCGGACGAAATCCTTCACGCCGCGCGCCTCTCGCCAGTGCAGATGACGACGAACCTCGCCGCAGATGAGCTCGCGCGCCTGTTCGCCGCCACGCAATCGACGCTGCGCGAGTGGACCGCGCGCCTGCGCGCGCAGACCGGCGACTCATTCCCCGAGGAAGTCACCGCGTTTCACCCCGAGATGGCCGTGCATGGCAAGTTCCGGCTGCCGTGCCCCGTATGTGGTGCGCCGGTGCAGCGCATCGTGCACGCTGCGAACGAGACGAATTACTGCGTGCGCTGTCAAACCGGCGGGCGCGTGCTCGCCGACCGCGCGCTCTCGCAGCTACTCAAGCAGGACTGGCCGCGCACACTCGAGGAAATGGAGGTGCGCCGGCCGCTGGAGGACGCGCGCCGCGTTCCCGGCGCTCGGCCTCAAGGCGCCGACGGCAGCAGGGTCCGCAGGTCCGCGAGCACGAGACGTACATCGAGGAAGCCCGTCGAGTAGATCTGCCGCACCGCGCCGTTCGCGTCGACGACGAACACCTTCAGCACATGCCGCAGCGAGTCCGGCGCGTTTTCTCCGCCCGGAATCCACACGGAGTCCTGCCCGAAGTCCGCGAGCACGGGCCGCAGCGCGGCTTCGCTCTCCGCCGTGAGGAAGCGCCAGCGCCCGCGCGGTGCGAGGCCCTTCCGCAGCTCGCGCATTTTCTCCGGCGTGTCGCGAGTCGGATCGAAGCTCACCGTCACCAGCTCGACGCGCTTTGTGAGCGCCGCGTCCCGCGCGAGCTCGCCGTCGAGCCGATGCAGCATCGCGGTCGCGAGCGGGCACGCTTCGCCGCACTGCAAGTACACGAACGAGATCAGCGCGAGCTCGCCGTCCTTCAACCCGAGCAGCGGCTCAGCCGTGCCGCGTATCCCCAACAAGTAGTGCTGCGAGACGCGATCGATCGCGGGCAGCTCGTACGTGCCGGGCGCGGGCGCCTCGAAGCGCGCGGGTGGCCCAGCAGGCGCGGCGTGCGCGGCGTGCGCGGCGCGGCCGTCCGCGGAGGCCGACGCCGCGCCGAGCAGAAGCCACAGGAGCAGCGCGTCGCGCGCTCCCGCGATCGGCCGTCGCGCCGCCATCCCGCGCATCGCCTACGCCCTAACTACTTCGCCGCGACGTCGCCCGCGCTCGCAGGCATTCCCCAGAAGCCGAGCTGGCCGAAGTGCATGTGGTGCGGGCGGCCGAGCTTCTCGGTGGTGAAGTCGATCGCGAAGGTGGGCGTGAGCTTCGCGCCGTCCCAAGTGAAGCCCTTCAGGAATTGCTCGTCGGGATGGCCGGTGCCGTCCCAGTTCGCGAGCAGCGAGCTGGTGAAGTAGAGCCGCTTCCCGTCCCAGCTCTGGCTCACCATGTTCACCTGGGAGCCGATCTTGTGCTCGTAGACCTGCTTCGCCGCGCGCGGGTTGCTGACGTCGAACACGCGCACCATGCCGTCGAAGAAAGTGTCGACGAACAGGAACTTGTCGTCGCGCGAGAGGCTGATGTCGACGGGCAGCGGGATCTTCGCCGGGTCGCCGATCGTGCCGATCTCGGCGGCCTCGAACGTGCCGTCGCTCTTGCGGAACACCCCCCAGAGCTTCGAGGTCAACGCAGCGCTCGTGAACGCGTACTCGGCATCGGGCGCGAGCGCCCAGCGGATCTCGAGCGGCGCGCCCGGCACGCTCAGCGTCTGCAGTGCCTTCCGGGCGTGGAAGTCCCACACCACCATCGTGCTGCCGAAGTTCTTCATCGCCTCGGGGTCGGCGAGCAGCTCGGGCATCTTGCGCATGTAGTTCGTGTGGCCGGTGAACGACGACGAGAGCATGCGGTTCAGGTGCGCGTTGATGCGCAGGTCGTAGCCGTACTCGGCGCCTGCGGGCATCGGCACGGTGCGTACGAGCGTGCCGTCGTTGTTGTACTCCGCGAAGCCGGTGTGGCCGCTCTTGTCGGTGGCGTTCGAGAGGCCCGTAATCAGCATGCGGCCCGGAATCGGGTAGAAGGTGTGCGGGCCGACCCAGCCAGTCTTCTCGGGGAAGTCGGTGATGGTGCGCGCGAGCTTCGGTTTCGCCGGGTCGCTGCCGACGTCGAACACGAAGATCACGCTCGTGTCGAGGCCGCCCGACCAGAGGTAGCGACGGTCATCGGTGAAGCCGGCGTGATGCGCCTCGTTGCGGCCGCCGACCGAGAGGCTGTGCACGACCTTTCCATAATCATTGCGCGCCGGATTCACGCCCACGGTGACGAGCTTGTCCGAGCCGTCGCCGAGGCCCTCGACGCCGAGCGTCCAGACGTAGATGAAGTCTTCCTGCCCGACGATTTTCGGCAGGTACGGCGACTGACAAGTCTCGTCCGCGACCGCGGCGAACGAGGCGGCGAGCGCGAGCACGGCAGTGAGCACGAGGCGAAGTGCGCGATGCATGGGGGCCCTCCGGTGAGCGCCACCAAGCTACCACGCGCGCTGTGGAGCGCGCGCGCTCAGGCTTCGGGCGCGGCGGCCACGGCGAGCAGCGCCGACGCCTTCGCTTCGGCCTCGTCCCACTCCGCAGTGGGCTCGCTGTCGGCGACGATACCGCCGCCGGTGTGCACCGCGAGGCGCCCGCTCGCGAGGAACGCGGTGCGGATCACGACCGCGAGGTCGCAGCCGCCGCGCGCGTCGAGGTAGCCGAGGGCGCCGCCGTAGAAGCCCCGGCGCGCGCGCTCGAGCCGTGCGAGCAGGTGCATCGCGGCGAGCTTCGGCGCGCCCGTCATCGAGCCTGGCGGGAAGGCGGCGCGCACGGCGTCGAGCGCGCTGCGGCCTGGCGTGAGCCGACCGCGCACGGTGGAGACGAGCTGATGCACGGTCGCGTAGGACTCGACCGCGAACAGCTCGGGCACGTGCACGCTCCCGAGCTCGCTCACGCGACCGAGATCGTTGCGCGCGAGATCGACGATCATCAGGTTCTCCGCGCGATCCTTCTCCGACGCACGCAGCGCCGCCGCCGCGGCGAGATCCGCAGCCGGATCCGCATCGCGCCGCCGCGTGCCCTTGATCGGGCGCGTCTCGAGCCAGCCGCTTTCGTCACAGCGCAAAAAGCGCTCCGGCGAGCTGCACGCAACCGCGCCCTCGGGC